>JAAYIB010000081.1 GCA_012744295.1 Acholeplasmataceae bacterium | reverse complement strand
CACAATTTTATCCAACCAGCGTTTTAGTGACCGGTTACGACATAATTTTCTTCTGGGTCGCCCGTATGCTGGTTATGGGTATGGAATTCATGAAGGAAATTCCTTTTGAAAAGGTATTTATTCATGGGTTGGTCCGCGACAGCCAGGGCAGGAAGATGAGCAAGTCCCTGGGCAACGGCATTGATCCTCTCGAAGTCATTGAACGTTATGGCGCCGATACGCTTAGGTTCATGCTGATCACAGGCAATACGCCGGGCAATGATATGAGATTTTACTGGGAACGTGTCGAGGCAACACGCAATTTTGCCAATAAAATCTGGAACGCTTCACGCTTTGTGCTGATGAATCTCGAGGGGTACGACGAAAAAGCGGCACGCGCTCCCTACACGCTGGCCGACAGATGGATATTGTCGCGCCTGCAGCATACGGAAAAAGAAGTCACGGAACTGCTTGGCCGTTTTGAGCTTGGCGAAGCGGGAAGACTTATTTATGAGTTCATCTGGAATGAGTTCTGCGACTGGTATATCGAGCTTTCCAAGCCGCGTCTTTATAATGCGGACAGCCCTGCCGAGCGCGCAACGGCTCAGCACGTTGTGTGCGAGGTTTTGCGTTCAGCCATGAAGCTGCTGCATCCGTATATGCCTTTTATCACCGAAGAAATCTGGCAGTGCCTGCCCCATGAGGGAGATACAATTATGACCGCCGCCTGGCCGCAATATGCCGAGGCGCTTGTTGATGAAGCCGCGGAAGAAAGCATGCTTGCGATAATGGAGATAATCAAGGCCGTTCGCAACATGAGATCGGAGGTCAATGTCGCGCCGGGACGCAAGGTGCCCGCCATCCTTCTTGCCTCGGACGAGCTGAAGCCGGTTGTAAGTGAGAATGAAGCCTATATCAGGCAGCTTGCCTCAGTAGACGAATTGGAGATTCTGACGGATACAGCCGTAAAACCGGATAATGCAATGACTGCCGTTACAAGGGGCATTGAAGTGTATCTTCCGCTCAAGGGGCTGATTGATGTCGAAAAGGAAACTCAGCGTTTAAACAAGGAAATCGAAGGCATGGCCAAAGAATTGGCAAGAATAGAAGGCAAACTCGGCAATGAAGGCTTTCTGGCAAAAGCGCCTGAAGCAGTGGTTGCCAAGGAGAAAGCCAAGGCCGCGGACATTACAATCAGGATGGACGCGGTAACAGAACGCCTCGTTTACTTAAAAAAACTATGACAACGGACAGCTTGGCGCGGATTTTACGCGCCAAGCTGTCCATCTGCGGGGAGAGATAAGGATGAACTATACTGAAACGCTGGCCTATCTTGAAGACTTGGGCAAATTCGGCATAAACCTCGGTATGGAGAGGATGGAAGCTCTTTTATGCGAACTCGGCAACCCTGAGCAAAAAGTCAGAATGATTCATGTGACGGGCACGAACGGCAAGGGCTCGGTCACCAGCATGATAGCAGGCATACTGCTGGCCGGCGGCCTCAGAACCGGTAAATTCACTTCGCCCCATCTTGTCAGCTACAATGAAAGAATCGAAGTTGACGGCAAGGAGATAAATAACGAAGAGTTTGCCCTGGCAATAAAGGCCGTCAAAAGAGCGGCTGAAACTGTTGTGGCGCGGGGCGTTGCCCAGCCGACACAGTTTGAGGTGCTGACCGCGGCGGCATTCCTGCATTTTGCTCTGCAGAAGCTTGATTATGCAGTGATAGAGGTCGGGCTGGGAGGACTTTGGGATTCGACCAACGTAATTACGCCCGTTGTATCCGTCATTACCAACGTCAGCCTTGACCATACTGACCGCTGCGGCAAAACAGTCGAGGAGATTGCCATGCAGAAAGCCGGGATCATCAAGGACGGTGTTCCGGTTGTCACGGCCGCCGAGGGTGAGGCCTTGGGGCCGATTCAGGCGATGGCCCTTTTTAAGCAAGCTCCGCTTTACATCTTTGGAGAGGCCTTTACGGTTCAGAACATTTCTGACAGCATGGACGGCCAGCTTTTTACGCTGAGCGCCGGTAACTATCATGCGAACTACGAAGTGCAGCTGGCAGGAACACATCAGGCTGTCAATGCCGCCGCTGCGATTGTTGCCGCAAAAATCGCCTCGAAGCAGGACGCGCGCATTACTGAAGAAGCCCTGCATGCGGGCGTGGCTGCCACTCGCTGGCCCGGCCGGCTGGAGAGGGTTGCAAGGAAGCCGGATATCATTCTTGACGGCGCCCATAATCCCGCGGGGGCGCTCGTTCTGCGAAAGGCTCTCGATAAATATTATGCCGGCAGGAAAAAGCATTTCATTTTCGGAATGATGGGTGATAAGGCCGTTGCCGATGTTGCCGCTATTCTTTTTCGCGATGAAGACATGATTTTTACAGTTCGTGCCGACGCAAGCGCACGAGCTGCCGAGCCGGAGGCTTTAGCTGCATTGCTCGGAGAAGGTGCCGAAGTCCGGCATGACTTAAAGGCCGCTTATCAGGAAGCAAGGTCGCTGCTTTCGGAAGAAGACGTACTTTGCGTTTGCGGCTCGCTGTATCTGGTCGGAGAAGCCAAGAAAATGCTGCTGT
The DNA here is from genome assembly GCA_012744295.1 of Acholeplasmataceae bacterium. Lineage (GTDB taxonomy): Bacteria > Bacillota > Negativicutes > Acidaminococcales > Acidaminococcaceae > JAAYIB01. The sequence goes on along the minus strand of JAAYIB010000081.1, from coordinate 6,798 downwards.
CGCTGTAGGCGCGCCGAAGGCAAAATGATATAATCTCGCCAAAGCGCGTTTAACCAAGGTAAAAACATACCCGCAAAACAGCTGCGGTGCGTCTTTAGGAAAGAACAGGGAGGATGAAATGGACGGTCAATTATTCCGCTGGCAAAAGCTCGACCTTGCGCAGACAGTGTTTCGGCTTTTGGCACTGTATGTTTTTGTGCTGCCGCTTTCCATACACCTGGGCAGTGTTCTTTTTGTCCTAACACTGGCCTGTGCCCTTTTTGACCGTTATCGCCGCCGAAATGAACGGCAGCCGTCGTTGCTGCAGGGAAGATTGAAAACATCCCTGTTGATTCTGTTGGGAGTCAGTTTTTTGTCGCTTGTTTTTTCAGCAAACCGTTTTGCCAGTTTTTATAACTATGTTTACGTAGTCGGACAGTATCTTGGCTCCTTCTGGCTGATTCTGAATTATACGGGTAAAAAAAGACAGCCGCTGTTTTTGTTGAAGGCTTTTCTTTTGTCTGCCTTCATCGTGGCTTCTTACGGCATTTTCCAGTATGTTGCCGGAACCGCTGTATTTAATGTCGACTGGGTTGATGTCACGCAGTTCCCGGAATTGAAACAGCGTGCCTATTCAACATTGCAGAACCCGAATATCTTGGGCTCCTTCCTGATTCTGGCCGTTGCGTACTGCCTTGGTTTGTTTTCTGCTCTGCCAGGCGGCAAACGACGCTTATCGCTGATTTTGTTGTTCCTTACCGCTTCAGGCTGCCTGCTGCTGACCTTTTCGCGAGGCAACTGGGTCAGCCTGATAGCTGTCTTGTTTGTTTACGCAGCCTTTTTCTATCGCAAGGCCTTAATGCCCTTTTTAGGAGGAGGCGCCCTGCTTGCTTATTTTGCCTGGGACCTTCTTGCGAATCGCTTCCTTTCGATTTTTCAGGCGGAGGACACTTCTGTTGCCTTAAGGTTTTCCTATATTGAAAGTACGATGGCCATGATTGCCGATACTCCCTGGGGCGTTGGCTGGTACGGCTATATGTTTGCTTTTCCGGATTATGATTTCTTCCTGCAGAATCCTGACGTACCGATGTACCACTGCCACAACCTGTTTCTGAACATAACGGCGGAGCTCGGAATACAAGGCCTGTTAGCATTTCTGCTGGTCATTGTGCTCCTTGTTAGAGAAGCCTTTTTTTTGGCCTATAGTGCCGCCGAACCGTGGAGGCGAGGCTTTGGACGGGGTTTTATGCTGTCATTGGTCGGCATCGCGGTCAGCGGTCTGACCGATCATACACTTTTCAACATACAGCTGGGAATTTTGTTCTGGCTGCTGAATGCCCTGCTTGTGGCTAATACCTTCTTTATACGTAAGCGCAGCGACTCCCGGCAATGCTGAGATTTCCCTTTACACCTGTCTGCGGGAAGGTTACAATTAAAATATACGGACATTTTTTCACTATGACGATGCTTCTGGTTTGTCAACACCACCAGCGGCTTTCCGATTGATTTGAAAGCTGAATTTTTGAAAGCAGGAGGTTTTACCTGTGATTAAGCTAAGAGAGGTCGCAAGCAAGCTTGGCGCAAGGATATTGCTGGGTGAGGAGCAAATGGAACGCGAGGTGGTTTCCGCCTGTGGAGCTGACCTGATGAGTGATGTCCTAACTTTTACGAAATGCAAGACGCTTCTTCTGACGGGCCTAACCAACGTACAGGTTATCAGGACGGCAGAACTAAGCGATTTGTGTGCGGTTGTCTTTGTGCGCGGCAAAATACCCGGCAAGGACGTTATACAGGCAGCAAAGGACAGAGACATGCCTTTGCTTGTCACCTGCTACACACTATTCGAAGCTTGCGGACGACTTTACGAAATGGGAATAGAGGGCTGTCCGCCCAAGGTGTATGACAATGAATGAAACCAACAAGATGAAACTTACGTATGACGTGGTTTCAGGAGATTTCGACCGCGCAGGTGAGGCTTCCAGCGCCATCAAGCGTTTGCTGCAGCGCCTGGGCATTCCTGCAGACATCATCAGACGCATAGCGATTGGGACCTACGAAGCTGAGATGAACGTCATCATTCACGCCGGGGGAGGCGTGGTCATGGCGGAAATTTCCCCCGAGAGCACTATCATTGTCGTAACGGATAAGGGCCCGGGAATACCGGACATCGAGCAGGCAAAACAGGAAGGCTGGTCCACGGCACCGGACTATATCCGCCAGATGGGCTTTGGCGCAGGCATGGGTCTGCCAAACATGATCAAGTGTTCCGACCGTATCGACATCGCGTCCGAGGTCAACGAGGGCACTAAAATTACAATGGAATTTAAACACGCTGACAAGGTTTAATAATGAGGTTTTAGGCGGTGATACAAATGACAGAAAGTTATTTCCACTCTGTCCGGTTAAGAGCAAGCGCGTGCATAGGTTGTGTCACCTGCGTTAAATATTGTCCGACAGAAGCGATCAGGGTCCGTAACGGCAAGGCCATTATCCTGCCTGCCCGCTGCATCGACTGCGGCGAGTGTATAAGGCGCTGTCCGCAGCATGCGAAATATGCGGTGATGGACAGTTTGAACGAAATTAAGAAATATGCTTACAACATTATCTTGCCGCCGCCTTCTCTTTACGCGCAGTTTCCCCCGGAAGTAGCGATAGAAAACATTTGGCAGGGGCTTTATGACCTCGGCTTTGATGAGATTTATGATGTTTCCGCCTCCAGCGAATACATCGCGGCAGAAATAGAGAAATACGTAAAGAACTACCAGGAGGGGCCAAGACCGCTTATTTCATCGGCTTGCCCGGCTGTCTTGCGGCTGATCCAGGTTAAGTTTCCGGAGCTCATCCGGCAAATCATCCCGATCTTGTCGCCGGCTGACGCCGCGGCAATCTATATCAAGGAAGAAGTAAAAAGAAGCGGCAAGTTTAAACCTGAGGAAGTAGGTGTCTGGTTTGTAGCTCCCTGCCCTGCCAAGGGCAGCAACATCAGGCAGGCTGTTGACGTAAAAAGCACCCAGCTTACCGGAGCCATCAGCGTTTCCCGCATTTATGGGGAATTATGCCGCGTTATAAAATTCGATGCCATACCGCCGCACCTTGAAAAAGCGGTTCGGACCGGTTCTTCTTATGGAATGGGCTGGGGTTTTGCCGGCGGCGAAGTAAGAGCTGCCGGAATCGAAAAGGCTTTGGTAGTGCATGGGGTGGAAGCCGCTTACGAGGTGCTTGAACAGATTTCCATGAATAAGCTGCCCGACGTAGACTACGTAGAATGTTCGATGTGCTACGGCGGTTGCCTTGGAGGTCCGCTGACGGCGGCCAATAAGTTCGTTGCTGAAAAGAATCTGAAGCAGCGGGTGCGTCAGATGCGGATGAAGGAAGACAAATCAAGGCAGGAAACACTCGCACAAAGCATGAACTGTGATAACTTCCCGGCTTCAGAGCGGCGCGTCAAGCAATTGGTGCCGCGTCCTATGATGCAGCTTGACGAAGACATCGCGGCAGCAATGAAAAAGTTTGAAAAAATGGAAGAAGTGCTGAGTTCGCTTCCGGGCCTCGATTGCGGTGCCTGCGGAGCACCGACCTGCCAGTGCCTGGCAGAGGACATTGTACAGGGTAAGGCTCATGATACCGATTGCATTTTCAAATTAAGGGCCAGTGTCAAACAGCTTGCCCAAGGCATGCTGGACCTGGCCGAAGAGATCCCCATATCCGTAGGACGGGCCGTGACTTCGGCCAAGGAGGTAAAGAAATGAAATTGCAAAAAATCGTGGAAGCCCTTGACTTAATGGTGGCGACAAAGAACGCCGACCTGGGGGCGGAAGTATCAGGAGGCTATGCTTCGGACCTCTTGAGCAATGTCATGGGGCAGGCCAAGACAGACATGCTTTGGATTACCATGCAGGGACATCAGAACATTGCTGCGGTGGCGGCCCTGCTCGGGCTTTCGGCCGTAATCGTTGCGGGAGGCTCGCACGTGGAAAAGGATGCCCTGGAAAAAGCCGAACGCAACAGCGTTGTCATCCTAACAACAGACTTGCCGGCTTACGAGGTAATAGGACGTATTTATGCATTGGGAGTAAAGAACGAAATATGAAGGAATGGCTTGCCGACTTGCATCTTCATAGCCTGCTGTCACCTTGCGGCGAAATTGAAATGACGCCGCACCACATTGTCATGCGGGCCGCGGAATTTGGCGTGGACATGATTGCCTTGACCGACCATAATGCATCGGCCAATGTTGCCCCGGCGATAGAGGCGGCTCAAGAATTCGGCATCAGGGTTATGCCCGGCATGGAGGTTCAATGCAGGGAAGAGGGCCATATAATAGTGCTTTTTGATGAAATAAAGCAGCTTGAGGACTGGCAGCGACAGGTGGACGCGGCCATGCAGCCTCTTGCCAACGATCCCGTAAGGTTCGGAGCGCAGTTCATAGTTGACGCCGACGACAACTTTGTCGCGGAAGAAGAAAGAATGCTGCTCGCGCCTCTCGCACTTAGCGCGGAAGCCGTAGTAGAAACCTGCAACCGGTTGGGCGGTATTTGCATTGCCGCTCATATTGACCGTGCTTCTTACAGCCTGCTCGGACAGCTGGGGTTTCTCCCCCGTGATTTGGGTCTTGCGGCTGCGGAAATATCGCAGCGGGGCATAGAAGAGCTGCAAAGAAAGGCTTTGCAGCCCCTGACGGGCGGGTTGCCCTACATCACATCTTCGGATGCCCACCGCATCGAAGACTTCCGTCAGGGTCCGAAAACCTCGTTCTGCCTTGCTGAGCCGACTGTGGCGGAGATCAGGCTGGCCTTAAGGGGCGAGGGTGGAAGATGCGTTAAGCCGGGATGCTATATTGGCAAAAAAACTTGACGGCGGTAAATGTGGCAAACGTTCTGCAATGCTGAACGCGAACCGGAAACAAAGGATTTGCTGTTAACGGTATAAGTCGACAAGGAAGGAAGAGATAATGAATGGATTTGGATAACAAATGCTGCTGCGGCGGAGAAAACAAGGAAAAGATAAAGATTGACGAGATTCTCGCCAGATACAGCGGGAAAAAAGGCGCCTTGATTCCAATACTGCAGGAAATACAAAATCTTTACAACTATCTGCCTAAGGACGTGCTTGAATACGTGGCGGAAACCACTGACAATCCCATTAGCCAGATCTACGGGCTTGTGACCTTCTATGCCCAGTTCCACCTGAACCCGAGAGGACGCAACATCATTCGTGTTTGCCAGGGAACAGCGTGCCACGTGCGAGGCGGAAAAACCATCCTCCAGGCTATTGAAAAGCAGCTTGGCATCAAGGCAGGGCACACGACGGAAGACCTGCGCTACACCTTGGAAACAATTGCCTGCGTCGGCGCCTGCGGACTGGCGCCCGTCATGCAGATCAATGACGATACACACGGAAGGCTGACGACAGAAAAACTGGCGTCAATCCTGGAAAGATACAAGTAAAAATGCGTGAGATTTCATTACATCTTCTTGACTTGGTCCAAAACTCCATCGAGGCCGGTGCGTCTACAGTTGAAATTACGGTAGACGAGGACGAGGCAGGTTACTTTGTTTTTATCGTGGCCGACAATGGCCGCGGTATGAACAAGGAATTGGTGAATAGCGTCAGGGATCCCTTTGTGACAACGCGCCTTACCCGCAAGGTGGGGCTGGGGCTTGCCCTTTTATCCATGTCAACGGCGAGATGCGGGGGGGTTTTGGATATTCAGTCGCAGGAAGGAAAGGGAACAAAGGTTAAGGCCGCTTTCCTGCAGGATCACCTTGACCGACCGCCGCTGGGCGACCTGGCGGCGACGCTGAAGGTGCTTCTGACGGCAAATCCGGCTTTGCGGCTGATAGTGAACTACAAGAGCGGCGGCGGCGAGTTTTTGCTGGACTCTATGCAATTGAAGGAAATTTTGGGCGAAAGCCTTGCCTTCGGCCACCCGGAGGTTTATAGCTGGCTGTCCGATTATTTAAAACAAGAAATCGGTAAAGTGGGAAAAAGCGGGAGGTAAAGGCATGAAAACACTCGAAGATTTAAAGGCTTTACGTGAAAGGCTGAAGAGCGACATCAAGGTAAGGCATGCGCAGGAAACTAAAATAATCGTCGGTATGGGTACCTGCGGCATCGCCGCCGGCGCACGCGAAGTAATGTCGGCGGTCCTGGACGAGCTTGCGGTCAGAAGGCTGAATGAAGTGCAGGTGCAGCAAACCGGCTGCATCGGCATGTGCGAGCAGGAGGTGCTCCTGGACGTAGTGCGCCCTAACGAGCCGCGGATTACCTACGGAAGGGTTAAGCCCTCCGACGTCAAAAGAATTATCGCCGATCATGTCGTAAACGGACGTATCATCGAGGATATGGTCGTCGGCAAAATTGAGGAGCAGGAATAATCGACAGTCAAGCTTATGAGTTGGGAGGAGAGCTATAAATGCAACATATTAGAGCGCATGTCCTGGTTTGCGCCGGCACAGGCTGTAAATCGGCAGGATCCAAGGAAGTGGAACTGGCGTTTCAGAAGGAAATCAAGGCAAAGGGACTTGCCGATGAGGTTATGGTCGTGGAAACGGGCTGCCATGGGTTTTGTGAGTATGGGCCGCTTGTCATAGTCTACCCTGAGGGGACCTTTTATGTCCGCGTTACCGCTGAAGACGTGGCTAAAATCGTTGAGACGCATCTTTTGAAAGGGCGTCTGGTTGAGCGACTTCTATACCGTGAACCCCTGACACATGAAACCATCCCCAAGTATTCGGATATTAACTTCTACAAAAAACAGCATCGCATGGTTCTTGCGCATTGCGGAACTATTAATCCGGAACAAATCGAGGAATATAT
>JAAYIB010000003.1 GCA_012744295.1 Acholeplasmataceae bacterium | reverse complement strand
TGCAAGACGGCCGAAGGGCTCGGCGTTACCGTCCGGACGGTGGGGCTGGCCGGAAATGCGGCGCAGCAAGAAGTAGAAGAAACAATCAAAAGTCTGAATGCGGACAGCGCGGTAACGGGCATCCTGCTGATGATGCCGTTGCCCCCGCATTTAAATGGCGACGTCATCGGTGCGCTGATCGCGCCGGAAAAGGATGTCGACTGCCTTAATCCTTTAAATGCCGGCGAGCTTTATCTCGGCCGCAGCCGTTGGGCACCCTGCACTCCGCGTGCCTGTCTTGCCGTGCTGCGCCACTACGGGATAGAGCTGAAAGGAAGGCACGTCGTCGTTTTGGGACGCAGCAATGTTGTCGGTAAGCCGGTGGCTCTTTTGCTGCTGCAGGAGCATGCGACTGTTACTGTTTGTCACTCTCGCACCGCAGACCTGCCCTCGTTTTTACGCCAGGCAGACATCATTGTAGCAGCGGTGGGCATTCCGGCTTTTGTAAAGCCGGATATGGTGAAGCAAGGCGTCGTTGTCATCGACGTCGGCATTAACTCCGAGGGGGGCAGGCTGCTCGGTGATGTTGACGAGGCTGTTGCCGACAAGGCCGCGGCGTTTACGCCCGTGCCGGGAGGAATAGGGGTTGTCAGCAACATGATGGTCATGGATATGCTGAGCCGTAACTTATAAGGCTGAAGGCGTTTGGCACTTTAATATACAGCAAGCCGCCGCAAATAGTCTCACTATTTGCGGCGGCTTGCTTTTACATTTTTGGGTTTAAGCCAATTTAACTTTCTTTTGCAGCAGCAGGCAGCGATGCACAGAATTCATTGACGGCTTCCTCGTCTTGCCGCATCGCGAGAATTGTCCTTGCAATCAGGTCGTCCAGGCTCCAGCCAAGCATCTCGGCTCCGCGTTCAATGACTTCGCGCGAACAGCCGGCTGCAAAATTCAGCGCCTTGTATTTCTTCTTGACTGACTTCAATTCCAAATCCTGAACGCTTTTGGAGGGACGCATCAAGGCACAGGCGCCAATCAGCCCGGAAAGCTCGTCACAGGCGAACAGCACTTTTTCCATTTCGTGCTCTGGTTTGATGTCGGCGGCAAGCCCGTAGCCATGGCTGGCTGCAGCTCGAATGGTTGCTTCGTCGATTCCGGCCTCGCGCATTAACTCCTGTCCCTTGACGCAGTGCTGCTCGGGGTAATGCTCGAAATCAAGGTCATGCAGCAGACCGACGTTCGCCCAGAATTCCTGCTGCTCTCCGTAACCGAGTTCACGGGCGAAATAACGCATAATGCCCTCGACAGTAAGGGCGTGGCGCAAATGGAAAGGCTCCTTATTGTATTTTGTCAGTAAAGCCCAGGCTTGTTCACGGGTAAAAGCAGTCATGGCCTCAATCCCTTTCAGTATTTTTAGTCAATGAAACCCGGCGAGGATAGGTAACGCTCTCCGGTATCGGGCAGAAGCGCCACGATGGTCTTACCCTTGTTTTCCGGCCTTTTCGCAATGCAAGTCGCGGCATAGAGAGCTGCGCCGCTGGAAATGCCGACCAAAAGTCCTTCGGTTTTTGCCAGCAGCTTTACTGTTGCAAGCGCGTTGTCCGCGTCTATGGCCACAACCTCGTCATAAACGGCAGTGTCGAGCGTCTGCGGTACGAAACCTGCGCCTATGCCTTGAATCCGGTGCGGTCCCGCCGTTCCCTTGGAGAGTACGGGGGAGTCCGAGGGCTCCACGGCAATAATTTTAACATCGGGCTTGAGTGATTTCAAGTAGGCGCCGACTCCGCTGATTGTTCCGCCCGTACCGACGCCGGCAACGAAAATGTCAACGCTGCCTGCCGTATCGCGCCAGATTTCCGGTCCGGTTGTGGTTTTGTGGATGGCAGGATTGGCCGGATTGCTGAACTGACCCGGCAAGAAGGATTGAGGTATTTCAGCTGCCAGCTCTTCGGCTTTTGCGATAGCGCCAATCATACCCCTGGCACCTTCCGTCAGCACGAGTTCGGCGCCGTAAGCCTTTAAGAGGTTGCGCCGTTCGAGGCTCATGGTTTCCGGCATGGTTAAGATAATACGGTAGCCTTTCGCGGCAGCAACGGAGGCAAGGCCGATACCGGTATTGCCGCTGGTCGGTTCGATTATGACGGACCCGGATTTAAGGAGCCCCCTTTGTTCGGCGTCTTCAATCAAGGCCTTGGCCACGCGGTCCTTAACACTGCCCGCAGGGTTGAAGTATTCCAATTTTGCCAGTATTACCGCCTCCGGTGAATATTGGCGGCTGTAATTTGTCAAAGCGAGCAATGGGGTGTTGCCGATTAATTCAGTCAGGCTTTTATAGATAGCGGTCATAACGTTCCCTCTTTTCGTTTATTACCAAATTCATATCGAAATAATATGAATTACGTTTAAATTTATTTTAACCGCAAAAAAAAATTCTGTCAAGCACAAGCTGCCGGACAGGAAAATTTCAGATGACATAATTGAAGGGCGCTTTCTTCTTTTGGCTTTCGACCAGGTCAGCAAGCGTGATTCCGTCCACAACCTCGTTGATTGCCTTTTCCAGGCGCTGCCAGACTTCAAGGGTTGCACATTCGTCAGCACGGTCGCAGCCATCGCTATTTTCGTCGAGGCAGGCAACGGGAGCAAGGCTTCCTTCCATGACGCGCAGAATCTCTCCGACAGTATATTCGGGCGGCTGTTTGGCGAGCATGTATCCTCCCTGTGCGCCGCGTGCGCTTTTGACAAGGCCGGCTCTGCTGAGATGGGTAATTATCTGTTCAAGATATTTTTCGGAGATTTCCTGTCTCTTCGCGATGTTTTTGATTGTTATGTATTCGCCTGTATGATTGACGGCTAAGTCAAGCATCAGCCGGAGGGCGTAGCGCCCCTTCGTGGATATTTTCATAATTTCACATTCCTCATTCCTTCAATTTTTCGAGAAAGTTGTGCCAGACAAATTTTGCCTCCAGGCGGTGCGTCTTTTTGACGAACAGGGAGAAAAATTCTCTTAGCAGCCTGCCTCCGGATGTGTTCAGCAGGTAGTCGGACAGTTCCCTCAGTGCCGGGAAAAAAGTCAGAAGCTTGTTCGTCACGTTCAGAAGCGTGGAAAGAGCAAGCTGCAAGAAATAAAGCAGCATTTGCAGGAGAAGGACCAAAAAAGCTAAAATCGCCTGCAATACAAGCAGCAGCATTGAAAGAAGCTGCATTAGGAAAGCGGCAATCACGCCCCAAAACTTAGCCAGGAGCCGGAAGACTTCAAAAAGCAGCTTCGCAAGCAGGTCGGCACCAACGGTCAGAAGCTGGGACAGACCGGAAAAAACATACGTAAGCAGCCGCAGGGCCGTTCCCGCAAGCGAGGAAAAACCATGCGCAGCCGTCGGGGAAATATTAGACAAAAAAGAATTGGCAAGTGCCGTCACCGAGTTCAGCAAGGTTATGAGAAGGCTCGCCGCGGCATTGAAAAGCTCCGGCAGCAAATGCAGCAGGGAACGGATTCCTTCGCCCGCAAGCGGGAACAGCGTGCCGATATAGAGCAGGAGCATCAATAACGGTGCCAGTAAGAATTTATGCAATAAGCCTTTTTTCATATTACTCTCCTATGAATTATTATAATGAAATGAGGGCATAAATGCAAAAAAATATTGACAGGCACTGATGTTTTTGCTATATTCTTTCTAATATATAAGGAAACATCAATGATTGGGAAGAGTAAGAGCACAAGGCAGGCTTCAGCGAGTCGGTGGCAGTGCAAGACCGGTGCAGGGCGGTGTTCCGAATGGGCCCAGGAGATATGGCTTGAGCCGGGTGAGCCGGGGTAGACGCCATCGGGAGCTTCGCCCGTTAGCAAGGAAGGGGTTATCGGCTTTGGGCCCGTAGCCTGCAAAGAGCAGGGCTGTTTTAACAGTCAAGCAGGGTGGTATCGCGAGAGTTTCTCGTCCCTACAGGGATGAGAGGCTTTTTTTGTTTCCCGGGTATTGTCAGAGGAGGAAGAATATGAAAGAACAAGAAACATTGGAAAAGGAAGTAGAATTGATCGAATTGCCGCCTGCCAAGGATACGCATCGCTGGGTCGCGATTACGGCTCTTCTGCTGGCCATCGGCGTCATTTTGCATACTATCAGCCCCAACATCGGAGGCGTGACTCCCAACTGGACGATAGCGATGTATTCGATCACGATCGGGCTTACCAATCCCAGTTTTCCCCAGGCACTCGGGATCGGTTTCGTCGCCGGTTTGACGCTGGTGCCGTCTTCCAAGTCGGCCTTTCCGCTGGGGAATATTGCCAGCGAGCTTACCGGAGCAATGGTTGCGGCTTTGGTCGTTAAGTCGATGCTGCGCATGGGCCTGGCCAACTTTCGTTTTCGGCCTTACCTGACGGGTTTCCTTGCCACAATGGCAAGCGGGTCGGTTTTCACCTTCATTCTGAAGCTGATTCTCAACCTGCCGTTGCATGTCTATATCTATGCCATGCTGCCGGTAGTTGCGACGGTGGCAGTGCTTAACGGCTTTATTACGCAAGTGCTGTTCGCGCCGGCGCAAAAGCTGTTCTTCATTCAGGGGGGCAGAAAGAAATGAAAAATAAGGCTGTTGAGTTCAAAAACTTTTATTATGCTTATAACGGCGACGAGCTGGCATTGAAAAACATCAATTTCGGAATCAGAGAAGGTTCCTTCACAGTACTGCTCGGACCCAGCGGCGCCGGCAAGACGACGCTCTGCAAAGCAATGGCGGGCATCATACCATATTATTACGGAGGTCGCTATGCCGGTTCGGTCGAAGTGTTGGGAGAAGACACAAAAGGCAGGCGTGTTTCCGATATCGCGATGAAGCTCGGACTGATGCTGGAGGACTATGAAAGCCAGCTTGTTTCCCTGACGGCCGGCGAAGAAGTCTCCTTCTCCCTTCTGAATCATGGCTTCCCACCGGAAGAAGTGGCGGAGCGGACGCGCAAGGCTCTCGAAGACGTCGGCCTGCCCGGTCGTGAGAATTATCAGATGGACGAATTGTCCGGCGGCCAGCGGCAAAGGTTGCTGCTGGCCTCGGTGCTGGCCGTGCGTCCGCGCGTAATAGTGCTGGACGAGCCGGTTTCGGCGATGGATCCGGAAGGAGCGGTTTCTCTTTATAAGCTTTTGTACAAGCTTTACCAAAAATACGGGATGACCGTCGTGGTGGTTGAACACAATCTTGATTTCGTCCTGCCTTACATTACAGATATGATTGTCCTGCAAGACGGACAGATAAAGGCGGCGGGCTGCTTTGAAGAAGCGGCGGAAAAGGCCTACGCTGACCGCGAACTCAGGCATCTGCTTCCGGCACTGTGGCAAGTGAGGCTGGAGTTGGAACAACGTGAAGGCATAAGACTGGGCTCATGGAGGAACATTGGTGAGGCCATCAGCGAGCTTAAGGAGAAGTTTGGGAGGGTTGGCCTGTGATTGAGACAAAGGAAGTTAATTTTGCATACCGCAGGGGGGAACCTGTCATTAATGATATCGACTGCAGAATCGAGGACGGTGAATTCATCGCGCTGCTGGGCCACAACGGCAGCGGCAAGACAACGCTCAGCAGGCTTTTCATGGCGCTGATGCACCCTCGGTCCGGGGCTGTTTATCTCGACGGCGAGGATATAGCGAAGAAAGAGCCTGCCGACCTTGCCGACAGGATTGGCTATGTATTTCAGAATCCCGACCTGCAAATCCTTGCCGATACGGTTTGGGACGAAGTTGCCTACGGACCGCGCAACAAGAAATTGCCCGCGGAACAGGTCAGCGCCCAAGTTGAGGAAGCGCTGGCGGCTACCGGACTTACCGATTTCGCGGAGGTTTATCCCCGGACGCTGTCTTTCGGGCAAAAGCGACGTCTCGGAGTCGCCGCCGCGCTTGCGCTCAAGCCGCGCATTCTTATACTGGACGAAATAACCAACGGTCAGGACAGTCTGGAAAAAGAACAAATGATGAACTACCTGCGTGCCATTAATGAGAAGCGGGGCATAACCGTAATTTTAATCACGCATGACATGAATATCGCACGCCTCTACGCCAGACGTGTGCTTGTGCTTCATAACGGCAGCCTTGTTTTTGACGACGTGCCCGAGGAGCTTTTCAACGGCATCAAGGATCTTGGCGAGTGGGGCCTGGAGCAGCCGACAATGGCGGCACTGTCCCGGGCGTTCGGCCTGTATGCGCTGACTGTCGGGGATTTTTGCAGTCAATTGGTTTTGAAGGCGGGTGAGCAGCAATGAGGGTAACGGCATTTACGCAGCTGATTACGGTCTTAGCGGTTACAGCGCTCGTCTTTATTCTGCCGGTGCAGCTTGTTTCCTTCGTTTTGGTGGTGGAACTGGTGCTGCTGCTCTATATCAGGCATGACCGTATGACGATGGCCGCAATAGGCGCCCTGGCCGTTTTTACCGGCATGATGATCCTGCTGCAGCTTTTATTTCGTTCGCCGCTGGAAACAGCGCTTGCGGGAGGACTGAGGATGCTCGTGATGACCATGGCCTTCCTCTGCCTGCTTGCTGCGACCAAGATCCAGGATATAGCGCAGGCCCTGGTTGAGCGCTTCCGTTTGCCGTGTGAATACGCTTTTATGCTGACGACTGCGCTGCGGTTTGTGCCGGATTTTCTGGCCGACAGTGCCGTGACGCTCGACGCGCAGTCCTGTCGCGGCTATTCCAACCGCGGCAACGTCTTCAAACGCATGTATTCCTATCTGGTAGTCATTAAGCCCCTCGTCATGCGCGCGGTCGCCAAGTCGGACACGCTTGCCCTCAGCATGGAACTGAAGGGTTTCGGCGCCAACACTTACAAGAACATGAAGAAGCAGGAGCTTGGTACGGGAGATTATCTAATGCTGACGATAGTGTTTTTGCTTAGCACCTACAAGTTTTGGGTCAAATATATTTAAGCGGCTGTCTATGGCCATGGCTGACGATGTTATATAATTAATTCATAGGAACGGCAAAGCTAAAGAGTCGGGAGATGGGTAAGTTGCAAAAGAAAAATGCGCCGATCGGCGTGCTTGATTCAGGTGTTGGCGGGCTCAGCGTTCTGAAGTGTCTGAAGGAAGCCTTGCCCCATGAAGACTTTATTTATGTGGGTGACACGGCCCGCACGCCCTATGGATCGCGCAGTGAAGTCGAGGTCAGGACTTTCGTAGGGGAGATGCTGGATTTTCTGACCGCTGAAGGAGTAAAGCTGGTGGTTATTGCCTGCAATACGCTGACAGTCCTCGGGACTGAAACCTTGAAAGGAAACCGCGAATTCGGCCTTGTCGGCATGTCCAAGGGAGAGCGCCTTGTCTTAGAGGCAAGCCGCAATAAGACCATCGGAGTTTTTGCGACCGAGTTTACGATTAATTCCGGAGCTCACAAGGCGGCGATTCTTGCCCTTGCTCCTACGGCTTGCGTCGTGCCCCAGGCTTGCCCGAAGCTCGTGCCTTTGATTGAAGGCGAACAGTTCTCGGGAGAGGAATTGCCGGCTGCCATTTCTGAGTATGCGTTATCCTTGAAGGCTGCGGAGGCCGACACGTTGATTCTTTCCTGCACGCATTATCCCTTTGTCAAAAAGGAGATAGAGCGGGAAATGGGCAGGGGCGTCCGGGTTATCGATCCGGCGCAGCAGACAGCGCTTGATGCCAAGGCGGCCTTAGCGGCGGACGGATTATTGAAGTCCGAGGGAGAGGGCAGGGCGGTTATCTGCTTTACCGCCGATCCTGAGAGGGGCAAAAGGCTTGCCGGGCGGATGTTTAAAACCGAGGAATGTGAATTTTCTCTGGTCAGCCTAAAATGAAAAGCAACAGCTCGAAGCAGAGAAGGCGCGCAAGAAATGTGCAATGCGCGCCTTTTCCGCTTTTTTTTACAAGCTTTCCACATTATAAGCTTTTCCTATCACGTGCATATGCAAATACTATTTTACGTAGTTCCGCATCCTGAATATAATAGTTAAAATAGCTGTGTTTCAGGCTATATTCGGATATGTTATAATAAATTATGAATCTTTTGCCTGAAGGGCTAACAGCATGCAAAATCCGCTTGAATTTATCGGCTTAATTTTTCTTCGGAACAATTCGGGAGTTGGGAATCAAGCTGATAAACTTCGGCAACAAAGGGAGGACTCTTACAGCTAAAGGTGGGTTTGGCAGCTGTTGCGCCGCCGGGCATAACGCCAAAGTATAGGCTAATCGGGCATTTTGAGAAGTCATATCCGAAGGCGGCCCTCTTTATTTCAAATATTTTTCCGCTTTATTTCAACTTAACATAACAGTCTTGCAGGAAATATTGTATTTTTGTCTAATACTACCCTAATTAATGTAGTTACAATATAAACGTTAAGTACGATTGTCTGCACGCTAAATAAGTCGGCGGCGGACACCCTTAAAGGGCAGGCTGATTTAATGCCGGCTTCACCTTAGTGCGAAGGCGGTATTTTGTTTTCTAAATTATAGTAACCGGTTAAAAGGTGGTGGAAAAATGTCGATATTGGAACAAATCAAGGCAGTCGAGCAGCAAGCGGTTCAGGCCAGACGCGAGGCTAAGGTGGCCGCTGCCAACATCATGCGCGAAACAGAGGAACAGGCGGCCAGGGAAGCCGAGGCTATGATTGCGGAGGCGAGGCAAACGGCAAAAAGAATGGTGGCCGCTGCCGAGGAAGAGGCGAAAATCAAGGCCAAGGCCGTTATAGCGGAAAGAAATCTTGAAGACCGCGCTTCAGCACTTGCTGCCAGGGGAAAGCTTCCCGCAGCTGTTGCTTATGTTATAGAAAGGGTTGTGGTCTGAGATGTTAGTGCCAATGAAAAAATTAACACTTTACGCCTTGAAGCATGACCGCGACAACATTCTCCTGAACCTTCAGAGGGACGGCAACGTCATGCTGCTGCAGGCGGCGGAAAGTGCAAGCCTCGCCGGCGCGGAAGAACTTGGAGCAAGGGTTGAGACGACAAAAGGCGCAATCAGCTTCGTCGGCAAGCATGGCGGCAAAGCTTCTCTGCTTGCTGGGAAAAAGCCTGTCGGCTACGAGCTTTTCCTGAATGAAAACCACGAAGGTGCAGAGCTGTCGAGGCAAATCGACTCGCTTGCGGAAAAGATTGCCTCACTGCGCAATGAAGCATCAACGCTTCTTGGCCAGGAGGAGCACCTGCAGCCTTGGCGTGACCTCGAAATCCCTCTCGAAAATTTGCGTGAGACACAGTCGAGTGCTTTTTTTGCCGGATATCTGCCGGAGGCAGCCCTGGAGGAAGTAAGCGGCGAATTGGAAGGTTTGCCTGCCGAGATGGAAGTCTTTGGCGAAAGTCCCGAGGGCAGGGCGTTGATTGTGTTTGTGCATAAGTCGGCAGGTACGAAGGTCAAGCATCTATTGAAAAGGCACGAGTTTGCCGATGTCATTTTCCCGAAACGCACGGGTCTTGTTCGCGAGATAATCGAGGAGTCGGCAGAAGATGCCCGGTCCAAAGAAGCTCTTGCGGCTGAATTGGAAGCTGAGGCGATGGAGGTCACGAAGAAAAAGGAAGAACTCTTCCTTTATTACGATCAACTGGTGGCAAAGCAGGAAAGAATGCAGCACCGAGGGGAAGAAACGGAAAAAACCTTTTATCTCGAGGGCTGGGTCAGAGCGGATAGAACCGAGGCGGTCAGGCGGGCGGTCAATGAAGCGACCGACGCGTTCGAGCTCAACTTTGTCGACCCGGAGGAAGGCGAGGTGCCACCGACCGTAATGGAAAACGGGAGCTTTGCGGCTCCTTATGAAGCGGTAACGGAACTATACTCCAGACCGCGTTTGGGCTCTCTTGACCCCAACTTCCTGATGGCGCCGTTCCACTTCATTTTTTTCGGCATGATGCTTTCTGATGCAGGTTACGGATTAATTCTGACGATTTTGCTCTTTATCACGCTTAAGGTCTTCAAGCCTCAAGAAACAGCGGGCAAATTGATGACGGTAGTTTTCTTCGGCAGTATCTCCACTGTTATTTGGGGTGCAATGTTTGGCGGCTGGTTTGGCTTGGAATGGAAGCCGCTTTTATTCGCTCCAATGAAGGAGCCGCTGAAGATGTTGGCCTTGTGTTTCGCGTTAGGGGCTTTGCATTTGATTTCCGGCATGGTCATGAAGATGTACATGGAAATCAAACGCGGACAAGTCTGGAATGTGGTTTTCGATCAACTTTCCTGGCTTATTTTGTTTACCGGCTTGTTTCTTATGGTTTACCTGCCGGAATCCTCAGCAGGCAAATATACGGCTATGGCAAGTGCTATGCTTATTGTTCTGACTGGCGGCAGAGAAAAGGAAGGCTATGTTTCCAAACTGATATCGGGTGTGCTCTCTCTGTATAATATCAGCAGTTATGTGAGTGACCTTTTGAGTTACTCGAGATTGTTTGCCTTGGGCTTGGCAACAGGGGTTATTGCTATGGTAATTAATACGATTGCACAGATGTTGTGGGTAGTTGGTCCGGTAGGTATTGTTTTGGCAATCATTGTGTTAGTAGGTGGTCATAGTTTTAATATTGTTATTAATGTTTTGGGGGCTTTCGTTCATACCAGTCGTTTGCAATACATTGAGTTTTTTGGCAAATTCTATGAGGCTGGAGGCAAGGCTTTCGTGCCGTTGGCGATTCGCACAAAATATATGGATGTTACAAAATAAAATTTACTTATAAAGAGTTCTGGGGAGGAATGTAATTATGTTAAGTTTAGGTACATCTCTTGCATTTGCAGGTGCAGCTTTTGCTGCCAGTTTGGCAGGCGTAGGTTCTGCAATAGGCGTTGGTATAGCTGGTCAGGCTGGTGCTGGCGTTATTTCCGAAGATCCTGAGAAGTTCGGTAATGTTCTTGTGCTGCAGGCATTGCCTGGTACACAAGGTATTTATGGGTTGCTAATTGCTTTTATCATTGTTTTAAACATTGGTGTTATTGATGGAAATATTAAGGATTTGACGACATATCAAGGATTGGCACTCTTTTTTGCAGGATTGCCAATAGCCATAGGTGGCTTATTTTCTGGTATATACCAAGGTAAGGTTTGCGCCGCAGGTATTTACCTTTGCGCAAAACGTCCGGAAGAAACCGGTAAAGGCATTATCATGGCCGCTATGGTTGAAACCTATGCAGTATTGGCACTGCTGATTTCCTTCATTATGGTTAATGGCGTAAAACTCTGATCTAAGGAGGGGAAGAACGGTGGCAATAAATAAAATAATTTTAAAAATACAGGAGGAAGCTTCTCAAGAAGTGGCTGATTTGCTTGCAGCTGCGAAAAATAAAGCAGCTGTTTCCGTAGATAAAATTAACAAAGCGGCGATGACAAAGGTTGAAGAAATCAAGGCGCAGTCGGAAATGGATGCGGCTGAAGCTGTCAGACGCCAGTTGCTGATAGCGGAGCTGGAAGCGCGCAAGAATACGCTCGACAGAAAGCGGAAGGTTATTGAAGAAGTTTTTGCGCAGGCGGAAAAAGAACTGGCACGGCTGCCGAAGGACAGATGGGAAAAATTAATCATCAAGACCGTGTTGCAAGCGAGCGAAAAAGGAACGGAAAAACTCTGCGTCCCTTTGGCTGATGTAGAAAAATATAAAGGCGGCTTACTGGCAAAACTCAATGCGGCTTTAGTTGCAAGTGGCAAAAAAGGTGAACTGACTTTGACGGACGAAGCAGCAAAATTTGCTGGCGGCGTGCTTATTATTGGCGAAAACAGTGATTTTGACGGTTCTTTCAAAACGATTTTACATGAAGTTCGCAGAAAATCGGAGCGTGAGGTAGCAGCCTTATTGTTTGGTTCGGAGGTGAATTAGCATGACCATGCCGCATCCAAGTTATGAATATGCAATGGGGCGCATCAGCGTTTTTGCCAAAAGAATGCTGAGCGCGGCCCAGCTGAGAAAAATCTCCGAAGCGGCCGATTTCGGCGAGGCTCTGGCCTTGCTGCTGGAAACCGGCTACGGCGGCAATATTACCCCGGGACAGATAGAGCATACAGAGATAGATTATTTTATCCGCGAACAGCTCCAGATGTCTCGCAAAATGGTGCGTGACCTGACACCGGACCCGGAGCTGACCGGTCTCTTCCTGCTCGAGGTTGACACACACAACATCAAGACTCTGCTGAAGGCTCGCCTGATGGGCATAGAGGTTCCCGACGTACTGATTGACGGCGGCGTTTTTCCTTTGGACATGCTGAAGGAATGCATTAACAGCCAGAATTATGACCGACTGCCAGACGCCTACAGAATCACGCTTCACAAAATCGAATCGGACCTGCAGAGGAACGTTGACCCGCTCCTGTTCAGCGCTCAGCTCGACTGCGCAATGTTCAGGCACATTAAAACGGTTTTGGACAGACGATCGGAAAAGAGCTTCGTGCGTGATTATTTCACCTTGTTTGCTGATTTTCAGAATGCGAGGAGCGTTATTCGCTCCCGTCTGCTGCACTGGCCGGCTGACAAGCTCAAGCCTTTGCTTTTGGAAAGCGGCGATATCAGTCAACATGTTTTTTTGGAGGCTATGGAAACTCCGATCGAGCAACTTGGCGCGAAACTGAATCGTGGTCCCTACGGAAAACTTATTTCCCAGGCAATAGAGGAATACGCTGCGACAGGCAACACACCGATATTAAAACACCGGATGGAACAGGCCCTGATGGGTATTCTGAAAAGCGTAAAGTGGGACGTCGATTCCCTGGGGCCCATTATCGGCTATCTGATGGGCAGGGAGGCCGAAGCAAAGGCTTTGCGCATCATTTTCGGCGCTAAGCGCACAGGCTTCGAATTGAGATTGCCCGATCTTTATGCTTAAGAAAGGCGGCAGAGCATGGAAAAGAGAAAAATAGCGGTTATTGGCGATCCCAGCTCGGTCATGATTTTCAAGGCAATCGGGCTCGATGTTTTTTACGAAGAGAGAAAGAATCAGATTGAAAAAAGAATACACTCTCTGGCCGGCCAGGGCTACGCGGTGATTTACATAACGGAAAAAGCGGCAGTGCTAGCCCAGGAAGCAATTGAACTTTACGCAACGGCAACATTTCCGGCAATCATACCTATTCCTTCAAGTGAAGGGGTTTTAGGCATTGGCATGAAGAAGTTGAAGTCAAATGTCGAGAAAGCTGTTGGTGCAGACATTTTATTCAAGGAAGGGTAGGGAAGCAACTGATGAGTGGAACAATAGTTAAAGTAGCCGGACCCTTGATTGTTGCCGAGGGCATGGCCGACGTACAGATGTACGACGTTGTCCGCGTCAGCGAGAAGCGTCTGATCGGTGAAATAATAGAATTAAGGGGAGACAGGGCGTCTATCCAGGTTTACGAGGAAACGGCCGGCCTTGGGCCGGGAGAACCTGTAGAATCCACGGGCGCGCCTCTTTCCGTAGAGCTCGCGCCGGGCCTGATCGAGGGTATGTTTGACGGCATTCAGCGCCCTCTCGACGTCATTCGCGCCAAAGCAGGCGATCGGATTTCGCGCGGGATTGACGTGCCAAAGCTTAACCGAGAGAGAAAATGGAAGTTTACACCCGTAGTCGGCGTCGGCGACAAGGTCATCGGCGGCGATGTTATAGGAACCGTCCAGGAAACACCGGCAGTATTGCATAAAATTATGCTGCCGCCGAAAACCGAAGGTACAATTGCCTGGATTTTCGCCGGTGAAGCCACGATTGTCGAGCCCGTGTACAAGGTGGAAATGAAAGACGGCAGCGTTCAAGAATTTCCTATGCTGCAGGTTTGGCCGGTGCGCAGAGGCTGCCCGTATGCCGAGAAACTTGCGCCGGAAGAGCCAATGGTTACCGGGCAGAGAATTGTTGACGCTTTGTTCCCGATAGCCAAGGGCGGCGTGGCTGCGGTACCGGGGCCTTTTGGTTCGGGCAAGACGGTTATCCAGCACCAGCTCGCCAAATGGGCGGACGCCGACATCATAGTTTACGTCGGCTGCGGCGAACGTGGCAACGAGATGACCGACGTTTTGATGGAGTTCCCTGAGCTCAATGACCCGCGGACGGGGCTGCCGCTGATGAAGAGGACCGTTCTGATTGCGAACACCTCCGATATGCCGGTCGCAGCGCGGGAAGCATCTATTTATACGGGTATTACGATTGCGGAATATTTCCGCGACATGGGTTATAAGGTTGCCATCATGGCGGACTCGACTTCACGCTGGGCCGAAGCCTTGCGCGAAATGTCGGGACGGCTTGAGGAGATGCCGGGCGAGGAAGGTTATCCGGCTTACCTTGCTTCAAGGATGGCCGAATTCTATGAACGTGCCGGCATTGTTACCTGTGCCGGACGCGAACGCCGTATCGGAGCCGTCTCGGCCATCGGCGCGGTTTCTCCTCCCGGTGGTGATATTTCCGAGCCGGTATCGCAGGCAACCCTGCGCATAGTCAAGGTTTTCTGGTGCCTCAGCTCTTCCCTTGCCTATCGCAGGCATTTCCCGGCAATCGATTGGCTGCAGAGCTATTCCCTGTATTCGGACCGCCTGAAGGCTTATTACGATACTTCGGTTGCGCCGAACTGGTCGGAACTCGTGAACAGAGTAATGAACATCCTGCAGGAGGAAGCGGAACTCGAAGAGATTGTCCGTCTCGTAGGCGTTGACGCGCTCGGTCTGAAGGACCGGCTGACACTCGAATGCTCTCGCTCCATCCGCGAGGACTTCCTGCATCAGAACTCCTTCCACGAAGTTGACACCTATACTTCGCTGGAAAAACAACATAAAATGCTGGAAATGATCATGGGCTGGTACGAAAAAGCCTTGATTGCCCTCGAACGCCATGTAAGCTTCGAACTGCTGATAAACATGCCGGTCAGGGAACAGATCGGGCGTATGAAATATACCGCGGAAGCAGAGACAGCCGTCAAATTTGCGGCCATCAAGAAGGATATGGAGTCCGCCTTTGCGGCACTCCTGGAAGGGAGTGACCTGAATGCGTAGGGATTACAAAACAATCCGCGAGGTAGTCGGACCGCTGATGCTGGTGGAAAAGGTCGAGGGCGTCAAGTACGACGAACTTGTTGAAATCCAGCAGGCCAACGGCGAGATCCGCAGCGGTAAGGTGCTTGTCATCGACGGCGACAAGGCCCTCGTGCAATTATTTGAAAGCTCCCAGGGACTCAAGATTTCCGATGCCAAGGCACGCTTTTTAGGGCACGGCATTCGTCTCGGCGTTTCGCCGGCAATGCTCGGACGTGTTTTCGACGGCATGGGCAATCCCAAGGATGGGGGCGCGGATATTATCGCCGATGAATACCGCGATATCAACGGGGAACCGTTAAATCCCGCGGCACGCGACTATCCCGCCGAATTCATCCAGACCGGCGTTTCGGCGATAGACGGTTTGAACACGTTGGTGCGCGGCCAGAAGCTGCCTGTTTTCTCGGGCTCCGGATTGCCGCACGCGCAGCTTGCGGCCCAAATCGCCAGGCAAGCAAAGGTCCGCGGTACGGGCGAAGGTTTTGCCGTTGTTTTTGCCGCCGTCGGCATTACCTTTGAAGAAGCGGATTACTTCATGAATGACTTTAACAGAACCGGAGCGCTGGAGCGTTCCGTTATGTTCATCAACCTGGCCAACGACCCGGCGGTCGAGCGAATCGCGACGCCGCGTATGGCAATCACGGCGGCCGAATACCTCGCCTACGAGCTTGGCATGCACGTGCTTGTCATCATTACCGACATCACGAACTATGCTGACTCGCTGCGGGAAATATCGGCGGCACGCAAGGAAGTACCGGGGCGCCGCGGTTATCCCGGCTACCTCTACACCGACCTTGCCTCTTTGTATGAACGCGCGGGACGCATTAAGGATAAAAAGGGCTCAATTACTCAGATACCGATTCTTTCCATGCCTGAGGACGACAAGACGCACCCGATCCCGGACTTGACCGGTTACATCACCGAAGGGCAGATAATTCTTTCACGAGAGCTCTACCGCAAAGGCATGACTCCGCCGATTGACGTGCTTCCGTCCCTGTCCCGTCTGAAGGACAAGGGCATCGGCAAGGGTAAGACCAGGGAAGACCACGCTGACACCATGAACCAGTTGTTCGCGGCATATGCCCGCGGCAAGGAAGCCAAGGAGCTGGCGACTATACTCGGCGACGCTGCACTTTCAAAGGTCGACAAGCTGTATGCCAGGTTTGCGGAAAGGTTTGAGAAGGAATACGTTTCGCAAGGTTACGAAACAAACCGTACCATCGAAGAGACGCTAGACCTTGGCTGGAAGCTGCTCGGCATCCTGCCCAAAGCCGAACTCAAGCGTATCCGGGAGGAGTATATCGAAAAGTATTACATCGAGGCCGGGACCGACGAAGAAGAGGGGGAATAGGCGATGGCAGTACGCGTAAACCCCACGCGCATGGAGCTGACGCGCCTGAAAAAAAGGCTGACGACTGCCGTTCGCGGCCATAAGCTCCTGAAGGACAAAAGGGACGAAATGGTTCGCCAGTTTATCATTTATATACGCCGCAACTATGAGCTGCGGGCGGAAGTGGAGAAGGCGGTGGAGAATGTTTCCGTCCGCTTCAGTCTTGCCAAGGCACAAATGGGAGCTCTGCGCATTTCAGAGGCTTTGCTTTATCCTGCCCGCGCCGCCGTGTACAAGGTTGACGAACGCAATGTCATGAGCGTGGACGTGCCAACGATTAAATACACGGGTGAAGAGGAAACCACGGAAATACCTTATGCCTTTACCTTTACCTCCAGCGCCCTTGACAGCGCCGTCATTGACTTGTCGGAGCTTCTCCCCAAGCTGCTGGAGCTGGCGGAGGTGGAAAAGACCTGCAACCTGTTGGCGGATGAAATCGAAAAGACGCGTCGGCGCGTTAACGCATTGGAATACGTGATGATACCGGAATTCAAAAGCAGCATTAAGTTCATAACAATGAAGCTGGAAGAAAATGACAGGGCGAGCCTGGTTCGTCTGATGAAGGCCAAGGAAATGATGGCCGCCGCTGCAGCCAAGGCTGACAAGGACAGAATGGCATCCGCCAGGTGATTGTGTTAGAATTAACCTAACAGCAAACTGCAGAGGAGATGGACAAATGGCAATCAAAAAGTATTCCTATCATTACGGCCACGGATGCAAGGAATTCGAGCTTGACAGCGACCGTGTGCTTAAGGAAGTCAGGATGGCAGAGGTCGAACCCCTGAAGGACATCAAGTCCGCGGTTTTGGATGCCATCTACCACCCAATCGGCACGAAGCCGATTAACGAGCTAATAAAGCCCGGGCAGACCGTAGCCTTTATCTGCAACGACCCGACCCGTGTCGCCAACAGCTTCGATTTCATGCCCGTTCTGATTAATGAAATGAACAAGCTGGGCGTCAGGGACCAAGACATGCGCATTGTCTTCGCTTTGGGCACGCACCGTCTGATGACGGAAGAGGAAATGAGGGAAGGCGTGGGCGAGGAGGTCGCGGGCAGAATCAGGATGTACAACAGCGACGCCAAACGTCAGGAGGATTTCGAGTTTTTCGGCACGACCTCGTTCGGAACTCCGGTCTGGATCAACAAGCTTGTTTGCGACGTCGACCACGTCATTATGACTGGAAGCATAGTCCACCACTATTTCGCCGGCTTCGGCGGCGGGCGCAAGGCGATTTTCCCGGGAGTTGCCGCCATGGAAACAGTCAGGGTCAATCACAGCTTTATGCTCGACCCGCGTGCCGCTCTTGGCAAGCTGCACGGGAATCCAGTTTATGATGACCAGATGGAGGGGGTTGCCCTCTTTGCAAAGGATAGATCCCTGTTTCTCTTTAATGCCGTACTTGACGATGAGCACCGTTTTCTTAAAATGTTTGCGGGCGATTATGACAAGGCCCATATCGAGGCCTGCAAGTTCGTAGACGAGGTTTACGGAGTGCCTATTCCCAGTGAAGCCGACATAGTGATCGCGAGCTGCGGCGGTTATCCCAAGGACATCAATGTTTACCAGATGCAGAAGACGATGGACAATGTCTGGTGTGCCGTAAGAGAAGGCGGCGTCGTCATCCTGCTCGCCGAGTGCGAGGAGGGCAGCGGTTCCAAGGTGCTTGAGGAAACCTGCCGCAAGTACAATTCGCCCGAGGCGATTGAAGCGGAACTCAAGAATAACTTTGTGATTGGCGCCAACAAGGCTTTTGCCGTGACGCGTCTGATGAAGAAGGCCAAATATATCCTTGTCACCGCCCTTGATCGGGAAATGGCCAGGACAATGCTGTTCGAAGACGCGGTGGAAAGTGTGGAAGAAGCACTGGCGAAGGCTGAGGCGATAGTCGGGAAGGACAGCAATATAATCTTGATGCCGACCGGCAGCCTGACCGTGCCCCTGTTGAAAAAATAATATTTTTATTAAAATGTCCCCGTCTTTTAAGACGGGGACATTTCTTTACCATCGGCGGATTTGATGTTACAATCTAATCAGGATGGCACTCGGTAGTTTACGATGCTCGCCGTTAAAATAGCCGCTTTGGAAAAGGAGGGTTAATATGAATGGTATCATGGCTTTTGGTGATTCTTTCTTCAAGGTGATTCCGGGCATATTCATGGCGCTTTTGCTGCTTGTTCTGGCCTGGGTAGCCGCGGGCTTTGCCAAAAAAATCACTATCAAGGTGCTGGAGAAGCTGAAGCTGAAAAAATATGCCGACAAGCTGGGGCTTGCCGACGAGACAGCCGAATGCTCGCTGATTTTTTTTGGTGACCTTGTCTTCCTCATCGTTTTACTTCTCTTTGTGCCTGGCATACTGAATCATTTGGGCATGAGGAACGTGTCGACGCCGATTTACGCCTTTGTTACCAAAATATTTGACTTCGTCCCCAACCTTATTGCGGCAGGCATTATTCTTGTTGTCGGATTTTTCCTTGCCAGAATTATTTCCAAACTCCTGATGCCGGTGCTTAAGAAACTTAATGTTGACAAGCTGCAGGAAAAGGCCGGAATTGAGGCTGCCGACACGACCAGTTTGTCGTCCATTATTACCTATCTCGTTTATGTTCTGATTTTATTCCCTGTAATCACGGCGGCCCTGCAGGTGCTGAATATTTCGGCAATTTCGGAACCTGCGGTGGCAATGCTTGAAAAAGTCATCATGTTCCTGCCGAACGTGATAATTGCCGCAGTTATAGTCTTCATCGGCTTCTTCATAGCCAGGCTTGTCGGTAAACTGATCGAAGACATTTTGTCGGGATTTGGCATCAACTCGATGCTGCGGCGTCTGGCCGGCGTAGATGAAAAGGCCGAAGGCGGCATTTCCTGCTCGCGCGTGATCGGCAAAACGGTGGAATACATAATTGCCTTTCTGTTCCTCGTGCAGGCAATGAACGTGTTGAACTTAGAAGTGTTTCAGCTTGTCGGCGAGGCAATTCTCGCCTATCTGCCGCTGGCGCTGAGCGCGCTTCTCATAGTTGCTCTGGCTATTTTCTTTGCCAACTGGGCGGAGAAAGTCCTAAGTGAAAAATGCGGCCACGGTAAAGCCTGCTCACTCTTTGTCAAAGCATTGATCATGGTCTTTGCCTTCTTCCTGGCTCTCGGACAGCTCGGCATTGCCCCGGCTATTGTGAATGCCGCCTTTATAATTATTCTAAGCGCGGTTTCGGTTGCTTTCGCGATTGCTTTCGGGCTCGGCGGCAAGGAATTTGCCGCCAACGCCTTGAAAAAAATGGAGGAATGCCATGCAAAGAAAGCCTGTACGGAAAAACAGGACGAACCTTTGTCAGGCGAGGCAGTTGAACCTGAGGAAGTTGACAAGGAAGAATGACCAAGTTTTAAAACCGCCACAAAAGTGGCGGTTTTTTTATTTCTTGCCAAGGAATTGAACATTTAAAATTTTTTGGCAGGAGAAACGGGATAATGTCAAGAATAATTATACTGTTAGAGAAAATCCGGAAAGGGCGAAGGAGGATTTGGCATGAATGAGGTTGACCAGGATATGAGCAAATTGGTGGGGGATTACGCAATCGAGAATTACAAGAACGGACTTAACTGCGCCGAGAGCGTTTACGAGGCCCTGATACGGGCAGGAGTGCTCAATGCGGACAAGGAAACGGTTGCGATGTGCATCGGTTTCGGTGGAGGCATCGGTTTGTCCGGAGCAACCTGCGGAGCGCTCTCTGCAGCAGTTATGGCAAATGGTGCCGTTTACGGCCGCAAGGATCCTTACGAGGTCGACGCCTCCGTCCGCGGCTCCGAGATTGCCGATAAATATTACCGTCGCTACAACAATATGGTGCGCGAATTCGTGGAAAGAAACGGCAGCACTTCCTGTGAAGAGATGACCGGAACATATGAGGATTGGGAGTGCAAGGAAAGAAGAATTTCCTGCCTCAAGCTGATTGGCGCGACTGCCCAGCTTGCCTACAAGTATTTGCAGATTCCTCAGGAAGAGGCTTTTAAGCTTCCTTATGACAAAAACATGAGGAACTTGAAGTAAGCAAATTAAAAAAAGTTTGGTTAAAAGCGAATATTGAGTGTATAATAAGCATATAATCGATTAGGCGATTATATGCTTATTATTTTATCATGAGCGGAAGGTGACAGGAATTGTATAAGCTGCCCGAGATTTTAAAGGCTTTGACGGATGAGACGCGCCTGAGAATTATCAATCTGCTTTATGAAAGAGAGCTCTGCGTCTGTGACGTGATGGAGGTGCTGCAGATTAGTCAGGCTAAAGCATCGCGCCACCTCATTTATTTAAAGAATGCCGGACTTGCCACGGACCGTAAGCTGGCCCGGTGGGCATATTACTCGCTTACAATTGATGAGTCGCTGGCCTTTATTGACAGACTTGTCGACGACAATCTGCGAAAAGACGAAGTGTACCAAAGTGATTTGGATAGCCTGGCTAAATGGCTGAAAACCAAGAAGCAGCGTTGTGAATGTAACAAGCAATAGGGAGGCAGGATAAAAATGTTTAAACCACTTTCAAACTCGTGTTCCTGCAGCGCAGGCTGCTGTGAAAGCCAAAAAAGCAACAAAAAGGTAGAAATTGACTTCCTTTATCTGGATCTGACCGTTTGCGAGCGCTGCCAAGGAACTTTAAGCAACCTGGACGAAGCAGTGAAGGAACTTGCGCCTATATTGGAAGCAGCCGGTTATACGGTTATCGTCAACAAGGTAAACATTGCCTCGCCCGAGTTGGCTGTGACCTATGAGTTCGTAAGCTCTCCCACTATCCGGGTGAACGGCAGGGACATCCAACTCGAGGTCAGGGAGACCATATGTGAGGAGTGCGGAGATCTGTGCGGAACGGATACAGAATGCCGCTCGTGGTTATACGAAGGTGAAGAATATTCCGAGCCGCCTAAGGCAATGATTATAGAATCTGTCCTGAAGGAGGTTTTTGGCAATCAAGGGAAACCGGCAGCAAAAGAACCGTACGAATTGCCGGAGAACCTGGCAGCTTTTTTTGAGGGCGTTGACACGGGCGGGCAAAAAGCAACGTTGCCGGAAGAGCAAGGGGAACTGCCCGCCGTTGCCTTTGTCTGCGTGCACAATTCCTGCCGCTCGCAAATGGCGGAAGCAATCGCCAAGGTTCTTGCCTCCGATGTCTTTGCAGCTTATTCGGCGGGAACGGAAACAAAACCACGGATCAACCGAGACGCTGTTGATGTTATTAAGGAATTGTATAACGTCGATATGAATTCAACGCAGCATTCCAAATTGCTGCAGGAGCTGCCGCCGATTGATATTCTTATTACAATGGGCTGTAATGTTGAATGCCCGTATCTGCCTTGCCGGCACAGGGAAGACTGGGGCATTGCGGATCCGACCGGCAAGGGAAAGGAAGTCTTTCTTGAAACGGCAGGTCTCATCAGGGAAAAGGTGCTTGCTTTGAAGGAAAGAATCGCTGCAGGCGAACTATGAAAATTACAGAAGCAATAATCCGGAAGGGGAATGAGCATCTTGTCTGAAAAACAAAAGTTTCTATTGCTTTTAGGAGCGTTTCTTTTTGCCTACTGGCTGCCGATGGATAATTTAAGAGTCCGGGGGGCGGTTGTGGAAGCCTTCGCGATGTTGGGAGATTACGCTCGCGAGCACGTTCTTCTCTGCCTCGTTCCTGCACTTTTTATTGCGGGTGCGGTCTCGGTCTTTATCAGGAAGGATGCCGTTATGCGCTATTTAGGAGCAGGCGCGCCCAAGCCGATGGCTTACGGTGTGGCTTCCGTTTCGGGCGCAATTCTGGCTGTTTGTTCCTGCACGGTTTTGCCGCTCTTTGCCGGCATTTACAAGCGCGGCGCCGGCCTTGGTCCGGCAATCGCCTTTCTTTATTCCGGGCCGGGTATCAATGTGTTAGCCATAGCAATGACGGCACGCGTTCTTGGCTTGGAACTGGGCGCGGCCAGGGCCTTCGGGGCGGTAACCTTTTCTCTTCTGATCGGGCTTTTGATGGCCTTTCTGTTCCGCTCGTCCGAGCAGCAAAGACAAGAAGAATTCGAGGCCCTTGAGGATGAAGAGCTGCCAAGAACCCTAAGCCAGGAAATTGCCTATTTCGGTTCAATGATTGGTTTCTTGATTTTCGCGAATTGGGCGCGGCCTGCCGCCGATATGGGTTTTGCGATGACCGTTTTTAACATTAAGTGGTGGCTGTCTGCCGCGTTCCTTTCGATGACCGTCTATACCTCGTTTTCCTGGTTTACCAAGGAAGAGAGAAGTGATTGGCTTGATAGTACCTGGGGTTTTACCAAACAGATCATACCTCTGTTGTTAGGCGGCGTTTTGTTGGCGGGCTTTTTGCTTGGGCGGCCCGGTCTTGATGCCGGCATTATTCCGGACCGCTTCATTGCTGAACTGGTTGGTGGCAATAGCTACATAGCGAACTTGTTTGCGTCGGCCTCCGGTGCCTTGATGTATTTTGCGACTCTGACCGAGGTGCCGATTCTGCAGGGGCTCCTTGGTTCCGGCATGGGCAAGGGACCGGCTCTTTCGCTGCTTTTGGCCGGGCCGGCATTAAGTTTGCCGGCAATGATCGTTCTTAAGCAAATTTTGGGAATGAAAAAAATGCTGACTTATGTTGCCATCGTTGTGCTTCTTTCAAGCACAATCGGTTACGTTTTTGGTATGCTTAAATAATATATTAAATGGAGGCATGTAAAAATGAAAAAAATCGCGATTTTGGGAACAGGCTGCGCAAAGTGCAATCAGTTGGAAGAAAATGTCAGAGCGGCAGTCGCTATCGCCGGCATCGAGGCGGAAATCATCAAGGTAAAGAACATGGATGAAATTGCGGAATACGGCATGGTGCTGACTCCTGCAATGGCAGTGGACGGCAAGGTAAAAGTTTCGGGCAAGGTGCCGGACGCAGCGAAGCTTGCGGAAATGCTCGCCAAAGCGTGAGTCTTGCAGCATTAAACTTAGGAAGGAAAAGGAAATGAAAAACAAAAATCTCTGGCGTATTGTGCTGCCGCTTGTAATTTTGGCGGTTCTTGGCGGCATCTGGTTCTTTAAAAACAAACCGAAGGACATGACGGAACAGGCGAAGCCGCCCGTCAATGCCGATTTTGCCCTTCATGCCAAAAGCATCGATCTGGAAAAACTAAAAAGCTACGGGCTGCCCATCATGATCGACTTCGGGGCCGACAGCTGTCCGCCCTGCCGGGAAATGGCGCCCATACTTCGTGAAGTAAACGCCGAATACCAAGGACGCGTGATAGTGGTTTACGGTGACGTTGGCAGATACCCGAAGCTTGCCGAAAGTTTCCCTCTGGAAGTGATTCCGACCCAGTTCTTTTTCACGAAGGACGGAAAGCCTTACGCGCCGCAAAACCCGCAAAAGCTGCGTATGCAGCAGTTCTTGAGCAAGGACACGGGCGAGCATGTTCTGACCGCGCATCAGGGTTATCTGGGCAAGAAGCAGATGTTGGAAGTTTTCGCAGAAATGGGAGTTCCCGATGTTAAATGAATGGCTTGACCTACTGTCAAACCTGATACAGATAAGCGGCTGGATTTCGCCTTTGCTGGCATTTTCGGCAGGGGTGCTGGCTTCCTTTACCCCTTGTGCGTTGGTCAGCGTTCCGTTAATTATCGGTTATGTCGGCGGAGCCGGGGCAAGGGATGGCAGGAAATCCTTTGCCCTCTCGCTCGTTTTTGCGCTCGGCATGGCCGTAACCTTTACGGCCATGGGGGTGGCGGCAGCCTTGTTTGGCCGCTTTATGGGAACTGCAGGCAACTGGTGGTATTTGTTCCTTGGTACGCTGATGAT
The DNA here is from genome assembly GCA_012744295.1 of Acholeplasmataceae bacterium. Taxonomy (GTDB): domain Bacteria; phylum Bacillota; class Negativicutes; order Acidaminococcales; family Acidaminococcaceae; genus JAAYIB01. The sequence continues at coordinate 2,875 of JAAYIB010000003.1, read as the reverse complement.
TCTGATGGCTTTGCAGACGCTGGAGTTGTACGAATTCATTCCGTCCGCTTATTTAACGGCGAAAAGCACAAAAAAAGGTTATCTCGGTGCATTACTCGCCGGCTTTTTGGGCGGGTTTTTCGCCACGCCCTGTTCCACGCCCGTACTTGTTGTCCTGTTGAGTGTCGTTGCCCGCAGCGGCAGCCTCCAGTGGGGTCTTCTCCTCCTGCTTTGCTATGCGCTTGGACACAGCGTGCTCGTTTTGCTTGCGGGAACATCTGCCGGATTTGCCAAAAAGATAACGACAAGCCCGAGTTACGGCGCCTTCAGCAATTTTGTCAGAATGCTGATTAGCGGAGCGATGCTGCTTTTGGCGTTTTACATGTTTTATCTGGGTTTCTGAAGACCCCAGGTAAGTTGGCGCAGGCGAACAGGAGCTTGACAACGCGGACGATTTTCCTCATGATAAAGCAAAGCAGGTAAAGATCTGCAAAATAAAAGCAAGGGGTGGCGAAAATGAGCAACGAAATCTGGATAAAGGCGAACGAACTGAAAGACTATGTAACTGCCCTGAGAAGGCAAATCCACCAACATCCCGAGCTGGGCGGGCAGGAAGTCCGTACGGCGGAATTGATTTGTCGGGAGCTGCAAAGCTATGGCGTGGAAATAGTCCCCGTCAACGTTCCGACGGGAGTAGTAGGACTGCTGCACGGCAAAAAACCGGGCAGGGGGCAGGTAACAGCCCTGCGGGCGGATATCGACGCTCTCCCCATTTTGGAAAAAACGGGCCTGCCATATGCCTCCGAACACGAAGGAAAAATGCATGCCTGCGGTCACGACGGACACACGGCGATGCTGCTCGGCGCCGCCAAACTCCTGAGTACTATGACGGAACAATTCAGCGGCATCGTCAAATTTATTTTCCAGCCGGCCGAAGAAACGCTGAGCGGAGCTAAAGACATGGTAAAGGCCGGGGTATTGGAAAATCCGCAGGTTGACTCAATCGTTGGGCTTCATTCCTGGCCTTATCTGCCTGTCGGGGTGCTTGGTACCTGGAAGGGTCCTTATTACGCCTCGGGGGATTCCTTTCAGGTAAAAATAATCGGGGGCAGCGGTCACGGCGCATATCCCCATAAGTCAAAAGACTGCCTCCTCGCGGCCGCCCAGATCGTCACGGCCCTGCAAAGCATTGTTTCAAGACAGCTGAATGCCATCGACAACACGGTCTTGTCGGTTTGCACCTTTCACGGCGGAACGGCTTTCAACATCATCCCCGAGCAGGTCGAATTCAGCGGAACCGTACGCTGCCATAACAGTGAAATCAGAAACTCCATGCCGCAGAAAATGGAGAAGATTATTGGCGGCATGGCGGAGGCTTTCGGCTGCAGATATGAATTCAACTATAATTTCGCGGTGCCTGTAGTAGCCAATGATCCGGAAACGGTCGACAGGCTTGCTGCTGCCGCGGAACAAACAGCGGGAACCGGTTTTGCGGTCGAACTGCCCGGTCCCGTCATGGGTTCGGAGGATTTTGGCATGTACAGCGAAAAGATTCCGGCGAGTGCGATTCTAAGACTCGGCATCGCGGACGAGAAAAACAGCGAAATACCGCTGCATAATGAACGCTTCAACTTTAATGACGACGCTATTCCTTACGGCGTCTCGATTCTTTCACAGTACGTACTGGATAAGAATTCCCAGTGAGTGGTGCCCCGGCAGTCTTTCAGCCTGCCGGGTTTTTTATAATGCCTTTGTGAAAAAGCGGTTGATAATAAAGATACAAAGGGAGGAGGAAGCGAATGGTCCTGAAAAACAAGGAAGGCGTCGAGTTGTGGCAGGCTGTTCCGGCGCTGTTTTTAGGTGGCTTTGCTACTTATTCTCTTCTCTACTGCGTGCAGCCGCTGCTGCCGATTTTTGCCGCTTACTTCGACCTGTCCCCGACAATGGCCAGCCTTTCGCTGTCTCTGACTTTGGCCGGGGTCTTGCTTGGTATGCTGCTCATACCCAAACTATCGAAAAAATGGGGACGCAAGAACGTGATGGCTTCCTCCCTCTTTATAGCCGCCATATTGGAGGCCGCAGTAATTTTCAGCACCGATTATTGGTTCTTTCTGGCTGCTCGCGCCGTTCTGGGCCTCGTGCTTGCCGGCTTTCCGGCAAACGCCATGGCTTACGTGGCAGAAGAGTTCCCACCGCATCAGGCGGCAGCGGTCATGGGTCTGTATATCAGCGGGACCGCCGTAGGCGGCATGTTCGGCCGGCTGCTGGCAGGCTGGCTGACAGAATGGTATTCCTGGCGGGTTGCCCTACTGGTACTGGCGGGAATAGCCTTTTTTGCCGCAATGTGGTTTATCTTTTGTCTGCCACGTTCGCGCAATCAGGGCGGTCAGGGCAATGAAACGCTCGGGCTCCTGGAATCCTTGGGCAGGGCGGCAAGCGAGCGCAAGTTAATTTACCTTTATCTTGCGGGCTTTCTTCTGATGGGAGCATTTGTGACGCTGTTCAACTACATTCCCTTTCTTTTGATGAGTCCGCCCTACTCTCTGACCGCTGCGGCTGTTGGCAGCCTCTTTATCCTGAATGCAGTCGGAACGATGACGGCACCCCTGGTCGGTCGACTTGCCGCACGTTTTTCTCCTGCCGCGGTTTTGGCGGGAGGAATTGTATTTATGTTTGCGGGTGCTCTTGCAACGCTTTGCGCACCTTTTGTGCTGAAGCTTGTCGGGATGACGATTTTCAGCGGAGCCTTTGCCGCGAATCACAGCACCATCAGCGCCTGGGTTGGCCGCTGCGCAACCTTTGACAAGGCACAGGCTTCCGCCTGGTATTTGATTTTTTACTATGCAGGATCAATCACCGCAGGAACGGCGGGCGGACAATTTTGGCTGCTTGGCGG
>JAAYIB010000080.1 GCA_012744295.1 Acholeplasmataceae bacterium | reverse complement strand
CCATATTTTCCCTGGAGGTATCCAGCGATAAAATTTCGTTGCGCAGTCCTGGCACGCTCAATAGATTTCTCTTTCTGTAAAGTGACGATAAGAATATCAATCCGATTTTTGCCATCGCTGTACGTTCCTACCCGTTCATATTTTCTGATGTGCTGCTTGTAGGCATCACGGATGTACTGACCATGAAGGTTAAAAGGATCCTCCTCTATTCTATTCAAAAGGTTTTTGATGAAATATATAAACTTGTTTCTATCAAAAGCACTCTCAAATGTTGTTTTGATAATATCCCGCGCCTGTTCTTTGTTCATTCTTTCTCACCTGCCAAATATAATGACAAAATCACTTCTCGCTTACCTGAAGCTGCTGGATTTTGCTCTGCATAATGGCTTTCGAGCAGCCCCGCAGGAACATTTGCCTGAAGCACGGCCAAAACCTTTAAAGGATTTACCAATTCTTTTCGCAGGGATTGCAACGCTTGGAGCGTATTCTTTGTGGTTTGTTTAGGCAGACCGCCTTCTTCAAGCTGGGTGAATACTTTTCTCAGGTAGTCCTCCTGGTCTTCGGTAAACTTCTGGGTATTACTCATCGTTGCCTTTAAAATCTTAAGGATGTTGGCGGCACTATCTTTTCCTTTTCCTCGTTGCGGCTTTGTTACTTCTTCTGTTGTGGCGACGATAAAGGCATTTTTGTTCTTGTCTAACAAGTCGTATATTTCTCCTGGGATGTGCTTTCTTTTTTCCTCTGGATTGCTTTCAAGCAATTTTGCAGCGGTCATAAAATCAAGTTCTTGCGCTTCATCTTTGTCTTTCGACATAAAGAACTTTTGCAACTTTCCCAGTCGGAAATAGGTTATAAGTGACCCGGCAGATTCAAACTTCTGTTTTGAAGTGCGAGCCTTTTTAGGCAAGCGTTTTATCCTTTCAAAAAGTTCGGCATTCTTTTCTCGAATATCCTGAATGACCCGTAAATATTTGAGTTCGCTTTCTTCACTCTCATCGTTGCCTTCCAGTGTTTTTGCAGATGTCAGCCGATCAAACAGTTCATGAGACCCTATGGGTTCGCCTTCTGTTAAAAGTTCCGCGTCACCACCAAGAAGAGTCAAAAAGGCATTGATTTTGCCTTCCGCTGCTTCTTTAAGCTTAATTTGGTCATTGGATTGCGTAGTGGGAAAGAAATTAAAGGTGTGAATGACATCGAAGGGAGTATCTACTCTGTTGATTCGGCCCACTCTCTGCATCATTCGCGTTGGGTTCCATGGGATGTCGTAATTAACTACCACATTGGACCGATGCAAGTTTACACCTTCCGATAGAACTTCAGTTGATATCAATATGCGATAATCGCCTTTTTTGGAGCGCGCACGAGCGTCAAAATTGGCGATCACTTTGTCTCGAACGGCTTCTTTCGAATCGCCTGTAAATAAAAGGACCTTTTTAGGATATTCCTTATTGATTTCTTCAAACAGATAATTGGCGGTTTCTTTAGATTCAGTAAAAATTATGAGATGATTTTTTTGTAAGGTGGCATTTGTCGATAATTCTTTTTTAAATTTAAGAAGTTTTGGGTCTCTATCTATCTGTTCCCATAACCTTTTTATTTCCATAAGAATGGCGCGGTCATGCTCCAGGTCAGTTCTTAGTTCGTCTTTGAAATCTTCACTGCTATACCGTTCAGCCTTGCCTTCATCTATCAATTTCTGCAACGCTTCGTCGTCATCGCTTTCCAGCAGTTCAAATATTTTATTGCTATATTTCTTGCTGACGTAGATAAAACCATCATCCAGTTCTTTCAAGAACATGTTGTAGGAATTAAGAAACCTCTGCCCGGTATTTCTAAATGCAAAAAAACTACTTTCAAGACGCTTAACAAGCAGTATTTTCATAAAGCGCCCCATGTTGCGCTGAGATTGTCTTTCAAGTTGATTAAGCTCATTTTTGTAATAAAGCATGGGCATATAACGGGCATATTTAAATTGGTTGGCGATATGTTCAAT
>JAAYIB010000079.1 GCA_012744295.1 Acholeplasmataceae bacterium | reverse complement strand
TATGTTTTTTTTATGGCCAATACGAAAAAAAAGCAAATATTTAGTACAAAAAAAACATTTTTTTGCCATAAACGTCTTCTATACTTAAGTCAAAGCCCAAGAATCGCAATCACAAACTTTTAAAAGAAGAAACATAAAGGAGAGATCAATGATGAAAAAAATGAAATCAGCGCTCATCGTAACCGCCCTCGTTACGGCCCTCGGTATTTCGACAGCCTTTGCCGCAACAACCGGAACTGCCGATTATGACCAGAATCCGCATAAGATGCGCGACAAGGTTCAGCAGTACTTCAATTCACAGAAAAATGCCGACGGCACAAAATGCCCCTATGGCTTCAACAAACAGGGAAAATACGGGCAGCACAAAAAACAGGGCATGAACCTCAGACAGGAAAGCGGCATCAAAAGCCTGGCCGAACTGACCGGACGCGATGCAGCCTCCATCAGGGAAGAAATTAAGACAAACCGCAAGCCGCTGCGCGAAATCGCCAAAGATGCCGGCGTTTACGACCAATTCCAGGCCAAACGCCTCGAACTTATGAAGGAACGCCTGGATAAGAAAGTTGCCGATGGCAAAATCACCAGAGAAAAAGCCGACGGCATCCTGGCGGCTGTCAAAGAAGGCAAGCGCCCGCAGGGCGCCAAGGCCGGCAAGCACCACATGATGAAGCAAGGCAAATTCGGCGGCATGCAGGAACGCAATATCGCCATCCTCGCCGAGCTGACCGGCCGCGATGCAGCCTCCATCAGGGAAGAAATCAAGACCAACCGCAAGCCGCTGCGTGAAATCGCCAAAGATGCCGGCGTGTATGACCAGTTTCAGGCCAAGCGCCTCGAACTTGTTAAGGAACGTCTTGACAAGGCTGTAGCCGACGGCAAAATGTCACAGGAAAAAGCTGACGGCATACTCGCAGCCATCAAAGAAGGCAAAAAACCCCAAATGCAGCACAAGGGCATGCACAAGCAAATGAAGAACGCCTCCTGCCGTAACGGCAGCTAAAAAAAGAACATAAACAAAGAAGCAGCCTCTCCGAAGTCGGGGAGGCTGCCTTTTTCATGAGCGGATCAGAAATCGCTTGTTGTCGGTGTTGCCGGCTGGGGACTAATCTTGTTCATCAGATCAGTGTTCTTGTACTCGATCGTCAGGTTAAAAGGTTTTTTCTTATCGGCCGGCAGGTTCGGCTTGGCTTCATAACCAAGCTTGCGGATATAGAGGTCGAGACAGTTGGAATCGATGAAAAGCCAGCGTGTCCAAGCGTCGCTCCCCTTGCCGCCTTCGCTGTTCGGAGGACCGTATTTTTCTATCAGATTCTTCCTTGCCTCCTCATATTTAAGCATTATGTCCGTTTCGGCGTTGAAGAAGCTGGCACGGCCGCCGGCGAGCTTGTCTTCAAAAAACCAGACCGTAAGTTCGGCCGGTTCGTTGTTGAACTTGCCCGTTACCGTATAATAGCGCCCCTTCTGAGGACTGGGCAGTTTGTCGCCATAACCGTAGAACTTACCCAAAAACAACATATCGACATATTCAGTCCCGGGTCTTTTGTTTAAAGTCTCTTCGGCAAGCTTGCGCTCCGTTTCCCATTCCATTCCCAAAAATCCCGTCAGGGTGCGCGTTGCGGCCGGGTCATTGGCATAAAACCCGTTCAGCCATTCGCCTTCATAGATGATTTTGCCGTTCTTGTCCCTCTGAACCCCGTAACCATGCGGTTTGTCCATTTGGAAATAGCCGTCATAGCTCGAGCCGTCCGCGGCGGTAAAGACCCCCTTGCCATGAGCATAGTCTTTATAAAACTCACCTTCGTACTTTCTGCCGTCGCTGCGCACAACAGTGCCGTTTTTTGGCTCGCCGCCCACAAAGTTCAGGTCATACCGGTCGCCGTTGCTGAAGTTCAGAACCCCTCTGCCGTCAAGAAGGCCTTGCTTCATCGCCACCTTGCCTTCAACCTCGTACTTCGTCTTATCCGTAAATTCAATCGAATAGGTTATGAGCCCCTCGCCTTCGGCCAAGCCGTTCAGACACGGTCCCTTCCAATCTGCCTCGAATTTCTCGTAAGCACCGTAAACAGGGAGGCTGAAACTGCATTTCCCGGTCTTGAACTTCACATTTTCCGCCGAGGCCTGGGAAACAAATGATACCAATAATACTGCAAGCAAACAAAACAGGCCGATACTTTTCTTCAGCTTCATCGGGCCACTTCCTTCCAAAGTTTGGGTTATGAGTAATTTGCATGAGCAACATGCTTACAGGTAAATTCTCCAACCTTATTGGTATTCCTGCTAAAAAGGCCGGTTCCGACAAAAAAAACGTCCGCACAGGATAATTGTACGGACGGCCCACTAATTTAATTTTTAAAAATGGTGATCCACCCGCGACTCGAACGCGGGACACCCTGATTAAAAGTCAGGTGCTCTACCGACTGAGCTAGTGGATCACTAAAGGCTCCTTGCGGAACAACATTAATAGTGTACAAAGGTTCTGCCTATTTGTCAATCCTTTTTGGCCTCTTTGCCGCAGTCGCGGACAAACTTTGACCGCTTCTTACAAAAGTTCCTTCAGCACTATTGTCTGCTTGCGCCCGGCACCGACGGAAACAATGCCAAGCTCAACGCCTGCCACTTCGCTGAGCCTCTCCAGATATTTACGGGCGTTGAGGGGCAATTCCTCATATTTGCGAATGCCGGAAATATCGGTCAGCCAACCGTCAAACTCCTCATAGATAGGTTCCACCTGTGCCAGTACCTTAAGGCTTGCCGGTATGTGCCTGATGGCTTCGCCCCGGTATTTGTAGCCGACGCACATCTTGATTTTCGGCATTTTATCCAAAATATCCAGACGCGTTATAGCCAGATAATCGATGCTGTTCAGTCTCGCCGCCGTCCTGACAATAACTGCGTCCAGCCAGCCGCAGCGCCGCGGCCTGCCTGTTACGGTACCGTATTCATGGCCTGTTTCGCGCATCTCGTTGCCCGGTCCGTCAGTATCATGCAGCTCCGTAACGAAAGGCCCTTCACCGACGCGAGTAGTATAAGCCTTGACAACGCCGACCACATGGTCGATGGCCCGCGGACCAACGCCGCTGCCGGTTGCGGCGTTGGCCGCTGTCGGGTTCGAACTCGTCACATAAGGATAGGTGCCGTGATCGATATCGAGGAAGGTTGCCTGCGCGCCTTCGAACAGAACATTTTGCCCCTTTTCAAAGACTTCCTCCAGGGCAGCGCCGGTATCGGTGACATAGAGCCGAAGTTCGTCGGCGTAACCAAGAAACTGCTTGAGCATTTGCTCGTAATCAAAAGGTTCTGCACCGTATATCTTAGTAATTATCGCGTTCTTGGCATCAAGCTGGATCTTAAGCTTCTCCGCGAAGGTTTCCTTGTCAATGAGGTCGCACATGCGAATACCCGTGCGTGCCACCTTGTCCATATAACAGGGACCGATGCCGCCCTTGGTAGTGCCGATTTTTTTCTGGCCGAGAGCGGCCTCCTGCAGCTCGTCCAGCCGGGTGTGATACGGCAGCACCACATGTGGGCGGTCGCTGATCAGAAGTCTGCTGATGTCGACCCCTTTTTCCTTTATTTCACGGATTTCCTGCAGCACAACGCCCGGGTTGATGACAACGCCGTTGCCCAGAAAACAGGTTTTACCGGTATAGAGTATCCCGGACGGCAAGAGCCGCAGCTTATAGGAAACGTCATCTACGACGACCGTGTGCCCTGCGTTGGAGCCTCCGGAATAACGGACCACCACGTCGGCCTTTTGTGCCAGATAATCAACAATCTTGCCTTTGCCTTCATCTCCCCATTGGGAGCCTATCACCACTACTGACGGCATCTTAATTCCTCCTCACAGGCCGAATCTGGCCATTATCAAGTCTACATGCTTCAACATAGGTTTAGGATCGAAACAATGCTCTATTTCCTCGGCATTCAGATATTTGCTGATATCTTCGTCCAGCCCGACGTTTGTTCGAAAGTCGGCGCCTTCGAGCCAGCGTGCCATCGCGTTGCGCTGCACCCATTGGTAGGCATCCTCGCGGCGAACGCCTTTGCCGACGAGAGCGGTCAGCAGGTTCTGGCTGAAAATCAGGCCGCCCGTCTTGTTCATGTTCGCCAGCATGGCCTCGGGATAAACTAAAAGCTTGTCTATGATGTTGGTGAATTTTCGCAGCATATGGTCAAGTGCAATCGTGCTGTCGGGCAGGATTACGCGCTCAACCGAGGAGTGCGAAATGTCCCTTTCATGCCAGAGGGCGACGTTTTCCATGGCAGCCAGGGCATTGCCCCGCAAAAGACGGGCCATGCCGGACACTTTTTCGCAGGTTATCGGATTGCGCTTGTGCGGCATTGCCGAAGATCCCTTCTGGCCCGGGGCAAAATACTCCTCGGCCTCCCGGATGTCGGTGCGCTGCAGATTGCGGATCTCTGTTGCCATCTTATCAAGCGAGGAGCCAATCAGGGCCAGCGTAGTCAGAAAGGCCGCATGCCTGTCACGCTGCACAACCTGGGTGGCCAGTCTGACCGGCTTCAGGCTTAGCTTGGCGCAAACGTATTCTTCCACAAAGGGATCAATATTGGAATAGGTTCCGACGGCACCTGAGAGTTTACCGACGGCCACCGTTTCCTGCGCCGCTTTTAGCCTTGCCATGTTGCGTTCCGTTTCGTCCAGCCACAGGGCGAACTTCAGACCCAGCGTCATCGGCTCGGCATGAATGCCGTGCGTACGGCCGATCATTACCGTATATTTATGTTCTCCGGCCCTGCGGCGGAGCACTTCATGAAATCTATGCAACAGACCGAGCAGAATCTCTGCGGCTTCTTTCATCATTACGCCCAGGGCGGTATCCTTCACGTCGCTTGAAGTAAGTCCTTTATGAATGTATTTGGCCGAATCACCGACGTTTTCTCCTACTGCAGTCACGAAGGAAATAATGTCATGATTGGTAACCGCCTCGATTTCGTGTATTCTTTCCAGGCGAAAGTCTGCCTTGGTCAAAATGTCCTGCAGCGCCTCGTCAGGCACGAGCCCGAGTTTGTTCATGGCCTCACACGCAAGAACTTCGACTTTCAGCATTGTTCGGAATTCATTCTCCTCCGTCCAGATGGCTCCCATCTCTGGACTGGTATAGCGATTGATCACAATAGTTCCTCCTAATGATATCTTCAGCATATTTTCAACATTTAAGACAAGTTGGCAGAAATTTGCCAAAACAAATTTTGTACCAAGGATATTTTAGCATTTTACCTCTTTCAGCGCAATAGTATCGAACAATTTCTATTATATATGTCATAACATTCGGCATAAATGTCTGCACAAAAAAGCCGCCTGAAATTTTCAGGCGGCTTCTTACTCGACACTCTTGGCCAGATTGGCGAAACGCGTGAATTGCTTGTGAAAGAAAAGCTTAACCGTGTCAACCGGGCCGTTACGATGCTTGGCTATGATTAACTCGGTGATGTTCTTGTTTTCGGTGTCCCGGTCGTAATAATCTTCGCGATAAAGAAAGCCAACGAGGTCGGCGTCCTGCTCCAGGGCTCCTGACTCACGCAGGTCACTCAGCATCGGACGCTTGCTCTGGCGGCTTTCCACACTGCGGCTGAGCTGGGACAAGGCAACGACGGGAACATTAAGCTCTCTGGCCAGCGCCTTCAGGGAACGGGAAATATCCGAAAGCTCCTGTTGGCGGTTCTCGCTGTTTTTCTTGCCCGAACCCTGCATAAGCTGCAGATAGTCGATCACGACGAGTTGCAGGTCATGCTCAACCTTCAGGCGGCGCGCCTTGGCTCGCATCTCCATCACCGTGATGCCGGGCGTGTCGTCGATGAAGATCTGCGCCTGACTCAAGCCGTCTGCGGCCCAAATCAGCTTTTCCCAGTCTTTATCTTCGAGCTCGCCGATGCGAAGGCGGGAAGAGTCAATGCTGGCCTCGGAGCAAAGCATGCGCTGTACAAGCTGCTCCTTGCTCATTTCCAAAGAAAAGAACGCTACCGCTTTTTTCTCGCGAATGGCAATATTCTGTGCCATATTGAGCACGAGCGCGGTTTTACCCATACTGGGGCGCGCGGCAATCAGTATCAGGTCCGAAGGCTGCAACCCGGAGGTCAGATGGTCAAAATCAATGAATCCGGTAGCAAGACCGGTAATTCCGCCTTTTTTATTGTATAGCTCGTCGATGCGGTCTACCGCGCTCATCACAACTTCTTTGATCGGGGCGAAGTCACGGCTGATTTTGCGTTCGGACACGCCAAGGATCATCCTTTCGGCATTGTCCAAAAGCGTGTTGACGTCTTCCGAACCTTCGTAGCCCGAACCGGCTATCTGGGTCGAGACGCTGATCAGCTGCCGAAGCAGGGATTTTTCCTCCACGATTTTAGCGTGATAAGAGACGTTGGCCGCTGTCGGCACGGCATTTGCCAGATAAGTGATAAACTGAATGCCGCCGACGTCTTCCAGCTTGCCCGCTTTTTTCAGCGCCTCAGTCACGGTAACCATGTCAACGGCCTGATTGCTGTTGAACAAATCAACAATCACCTGAAAAACAGCCCGATGGTCCTGCCGATAAAAGTCGTTGTCACGCAAAAGCTCCGTCGCTTTGGAAATCGCTTCCCGGTCTATCATCATTGCGCCTAAAACGGCTTGTTCGGCCTCGATGTTTTGCGGCGGCACACGATCAATCATTATTATTCAGCCTCAATTTCTACCTTGAATTCCGCGGCAATCTCCGGATGCAGCTTTGCTACGGCGGTATAGCTTCCCGGCCCTTTGACCGGTGTTTTCAGCTCTATCTTGCGGCGGTCGATACCCTCTAACCGGGTTTGGCTGATCAGGGCTTCCGCCACGTCCTTCGAAGCCACCGAACCAAACATTTTACCGTTTTCGCCCAGTTTGACCTTGATGTTTACTGTTACTTTTTCGATTTGCGCGGCCAACACCCTGGCCTCGTCCTGTTTCTGTGCAGCCCTGTGTGCGGCGGTTTCCTGGTCTTTCTGCGCCTGGTGCAAATTGGCAGTACTCGCTTCCTTGGCCAATTTCTTCGGCAACAGGTAATTGCGTCCGTAGCCGTCGGATGTTTCAACTATTTCGCCTTTTTTACCCAAGCTTTTAATATCTTGCAGCAGAATTACTTTCATTGGTTTCTCTCTCCTCTATTTGTTTTCTGGCCAGTTCAATAATCTGGTCCTCAATATCGGCAGCCTTGACACCCTTCAGCTGTACCCCAGCAACGGTCTGATGACCTCCTCCGCCCAGTTCTTCCATAATCACCTGGACGTTGACGCTGCCGTCGCTGCGCGCGCTGACCAAAAGGCCGCTTTCCGTTTCAGCCATCACGACGCTCACAAACACGTCGCTCATTGTAACAAGCTCGTCAGCGGCCTGCGCCATAATAATCGAAGTAGTGTCGCTCACCGGCGCCTCCTCGTATACGGAAACAACGAGTCCGGGCAGCGGAGCCCTGGCCTCGGCAACTAACTTGGCCTTCTGCATGACAGTTGTCCGTTCGTCGCGGAAAAGACGATGTACAAGACTCGGATCGGCGCCGTTCCTACGCAGGAAGGCAGCCGCCTCGAAGGTTCTTTCGCCGGTCTGCACGGCAAAGTTCTTGGTATCGACCACAATCCCGGCGTAAAGCGCGGACGCCTCCGAAGCATTCAGCAGCAGATTGTCGTCGAAGTAGGATATCAGTTCGGCTACCAGCTCGCTGGTAGAAGACGAAAGCGGCTCGAGGTAAAGCAGCGTGGAATTTTTAATCAGGTCCTCCGCACGGCGGTGATGGTCGATGATTACTTTCTTGGATATCGCGCACAGTACTTCCTGCGAGGCTGACAACATCGCTCGATGATGGTCAACCAAAATCAGCAGGGTTTTCGGAGTTATCCGGTCGAGGGCCGCCTGACCGTCGATAATGATTGAGGAATAAACGGCGTCATTTTCCTCGGCCAGCTCCTTCATTTTGTCGAGGGAATAGCCCTGACCGCTCGCTACAATGTAAGCTTCCTTGGACAGGGAAAAGGCCATCTTGGCGACGCCTATTGCGGCGCCCAAGGAGTCGTAGTCCTCGTTGACATGGCCCATCACAATAATCTTATCGGAACTCAGCATCAGTTCATGCAGGGCCTGAGCCACAATGCGCGCACGCACGCGCGTACTCTTAGCCTGCACAAGGTTCTTGCCTCCGAAGAACTGCATCTCACCGGCAACGGCAACAACAGCCTGGTCGCCGCCCCGCCCCAGTGCAAGGTCAAGTCCGCTCTGCGCCTTCTGTCCCAAAAGCTGCAGGGTCTTCTCCTCGCAAGCTATGCTGATACTGATGGTCGGCGGTATCTTGTTGCCGACTTTTATTTCACGAACCTTGTCCAAGATATCAAACTTGTGCTTGATGCATTCCTGCAGCGCCGCCTTATTGAAGCAGATTGAAAAAAGATCCTCGTCATGCCTGACCAGGTAGGCGTTCATTTCTTCGGCCCATTGGCTGACAGCCTTGTTGACCTCTACGGCGACATTGGCCCTCGTACTTTCATTCAGCCCCTTCATCACGTCGCTGTAATTGTCGAACTGTACCGCCGCAAGACAGACGCGCTCATCATCAAACTTCTTTTTCTGACGTTCCTTGTCGGTAATGTCCTGCAAATAAATGACGAGGCCGGTAAAATTCGCACTGTTTTCCTGCGTTTGGATCCTTTTGACCGTCATCTTGAAAAAACGGTCGTTGAGCTTGATTTGTTTTTCACTGTCGCGCAGGCTGATCGTCTCGAAATTGTTGTCGGGAGGAGGAATAATGTCGTCGAAATAGGCACCGTCAACTGCCTTGCCCGCGACCCAGGTCTGAAACATCTCGTTTTTCCACTGCAGTTTGCCGTCCTCTTCAAAAACCGCGATGCCGATCGGCAGCTGCTGTATCGCATAATTGTTTGCCCGTTCTATATTTCGTACAACTGTGTCAAGGTAATGATTAAACCAGGTTTCCTTGGAACGGTATAAACGCCGGCTGAAAAAGTAAACTCCCAAAAGCATTGCAATGCCCAGGGGCAGGAAAAGATACTCATAGATACCGACAATGAGCACCAGAATGCCTATAATCAGTATGAAAACCTTATTGTCACCCCAAAAGCTCCATTTTTTATTGAACATGGCTAGCACCGCTCCATTGAGGCCCGTTTACTTTGGCGAAACAGGCCGTTTTCTCCGAAAATCAAAAATTAAATCAAAAGCTCCGAACAACACAACCACCTGCGAAACAAACTGACTGATGAAGATTAACGAGACCAGCATCGTCCTCCACCATTTAGGCCTGCCCTGTTTCTCAATATACCAGAAACCAACGGACAGACCCTGCATCACATAAATGACGCTGCAGACCATCTGAATGTTAACCCCCAAAAGATATAGGGCGCTGGCCGGCTGGCTCATATAATAGGTGATCATCAGCAGCGATAGGCCGTACGGTATCAGCGTCCATCGCGGCACATCCCAGCTAGTAAAGGGCGGAAAGCCGGCAAAATGCTCTCCCAGCTTGTTAAGAATCGCTCTTGCTGCCTGATAGTTCGCAAAGGTAATCAGGGGCGCGCAGATCAAAAAGGCGCCCGGCATGATGATGCGTACCATGCCAAACATGTGCTTGGCGCTGGCAATGGCTTTCTCAATCTCCTCTTCGTTCATGCCTTGCTGGCGATAGAAGGCCGCCACTTCCAGAAGCGACTTGTCAAAGGTGTCAAAAAACATCACCAAGGGATTGATGCCCATAATCAGGATGCTGATCAATAGGCTTACCATCAGGGAAATAAAGGCCGCAACCGACCCAACGGCCAAAAGCCGAAGCGGCGTCAGGCGTCTTCTCATGCACTCGCCCAAAACAACGCCAAGCATTCCGAACACCGCAGTCAGCGTAAACGCATGCAGCGGCGTTATCAGTATTGCAATCGCGGCGCCCGCCACCAGGAGCGACATAATACTCCAGCGCATGCCGTGGCGCGTACCGCACAAAATAATCGGCAAAGGCCAGATAAAATTCAAAAACATCCCCACAAAGGGTACGTACATATTGATAAGAGCGAAAACAATAGCAATCGCGGAAAGAATGCCGGCTTCCACCATTGCCGAAGTTTTGTTTGCCACTAAATTTCCTCCTTAAGAACCCCCACAAAACATTAAGGGTGCACAAATCTATTTTACACTTATTTATCTCAAATGAAAAGGTTAATAAATTTTGCAAAGACAAAAGGCACCTCAGCAAGTGCCAAGGTGCCTCAATTTGTTCAGGAACAGTCCTTATTCGCAAGTAAACGGCAGCAATGCAACATTGCGGGCGCGTTTAACTGCACTGGTCATCTGTCTTTGATGTTTTGCACAGTTGCCGGAAATGCGGCGCGGTAAAATCTTGCCGCGCTCGGTAATGTAGCGGCGTAACTTTGCAATATCTTTGTAATCAATATCTTCAACTTTGTCAACACAGAAGCTACATACTTTTCTTCTGGGTTTCCTGCCTCTTTCGCGTTTCATTCGCATAACCTCCATTTTTAGAATGGGATCTCTTCGTCAAAAGCTACCGGCGAGCCGAATGATTCCATCTCGCCTTTTGAAGTTCCCTGTTCATGGGCCGGTCCGCCAGCTTTGCGGTCAAGGAATTGGACGCTGTTTGCGATGACTTCCGTCATCCAGCGCTTGCCGCTTCCGTCTTTTGCCTCATAGCTTCGAATCTGGAGCCTGCCATCAACAAGAGCCCTTTGTCCCTTTGTCAGACTATTCCCGCATAATTCGGCAACTTTGCCCCACACTACGATGGGTACAAAATCAGCCTCTCTTTGTCCTTCTTGATTAGTAGTAAAACGGTCTACCGCTAATGTGAACTGGCAAACTACCTTACCGCTTTGCGTATAACGCACTTCCGGGTCACGGGTTAGACGGCCCATGAGTATAACCTTATTCATAATAACAGTTACCCCCTTGGATTATTCGCCTTTTCTAATAATCATGTGGCGTAGAATATCATCGGAAATCTTCATGACACGGTCAAGTTCTTTGACGGCAGCTGGTTCTGCGTTGAACGTTACGAGGACGTAAATGCCTTCTGCCAAATCATTGATTTCATAGGCCAGGCGCTTTTTTCCCCACCGGTCAGTTTTTTCTACAGTTCCACCGTGAGACGTAATCAGATTGTCAAACTTGGCGACGAGCGCCTCGAAAGCCTCTTCCTCAATAGGTTTCACGATGTACATGACTTCGTATGTTTTCACGAAATCACCTCCTCCTTTGGTCTTTGGCTCCCCTCGGGGAGCAGAAGAAGTATATAAGTTTCTATATACAGCTTAGTAATTGTATCACTACTTTCATTTTATTGCAAGTACAGAAAAAAGCGGGCCTGCCGTTACTTGACCGCAGAGAAAATTTCCCTGAGTATCGGCAAATCCGCTCTTTAACTGCCAAGACTTACTTCAAGGGATCAACAAAGTCATGCAGGACCGCGCCCGGCGCAACCATCGGAATTACAAGGTCACACAGGTTTATGACGGCCTCAATGACAAAAGGTTTTTTTGCCTTGGCCGCTTCCCCAAGCGCCTTGCTGAATTCGGCGCACGTCGTCACAGTCTCGGCTTCGGCGCCGCAGGAGCGCGCGAATCCGACAAAGTCAAACGGCTTTAACAGAGTTGAGGAATATCTTTTCTCGTAAAAGATTTCCTGCCATTGTCGAACCATGCCCAGACAGGAGTTGTTCAGCACTATGCTTACAAGCGGCAGGTTTTCGTTGACCGCCGTATAAAGCTCCATGCCTGTCATCTTAAAGCCTCCGTCGCCGGCAATATGAACAACCGAGGCTTCGGGCCGGGCCAATTTGGCGCCCAGAGCGGCCGGCAGACCGTAACCCATCGTGCCGCAGCCGCCCGAGGTCAGAAAACCTCTCGGCTTGTCCACGGAAAGATGCTGGGCTGCCCACATTTGGTTCTGGCCTACGTCGGCTACAAAAACAGTATCTTTGCCGCGATAAACGCGGTTCAATTCGGCCATGATCCAGGGCCCTGTCAGCGTGTCACCGTTCTTGCAGGTTTTGTCCTCGGTGTCTTCCCAGGCTTTGATTGAATCCCACCAGGGCTTCAGCTTCAGATTGTTGACGCAGGGCGTCAGCGCGGCGAGCGTCGTCTTGAGGTTGCCGACAAGCGGCAAGGCCGTCATGACGTTCTTGTCAACCTCGGAGGGGTCGATATCAAGCTGGATGATCGTTTTCTTCGAAACATAGCGGCTGCGGTCGCCCGTCACCCGCTCGCTGAAACGGCTGCCCGCCACGACCAGGACGTCGGCATTGGTAACAGCCATGTTGGAGGCAACATGACCATGCATGCCCGTAAGTCCGAGGGCCTGCTCGTCGCTGCCGGGGTAAACGCCCACGCCCATCAGCGTGTTGACGACCGGCATTCCTGTTTTCTTCGCAAAAGCCAGTACTTCCGCCTCGGCTCCGCTGTGTACCGCGCCGCCTCCCACGAGCAAAACCGGACGCTCGGCGTTATTGATCGTTACAGCTGCCGCCTTCAGCACCTCGCTCAGATTATCAGTAATGACAGGCTGGCAATAAGCTTCCTCCGGTTCCGTCCATTCCACCTCCGCGCTTTGTATGCTGCTCGGTATGTCGACAAGCACCGGGCCCGGGCGGCCCTCTCGTGCCAGAAAGAAAGCCTGCCGCAAGGTTGGAAGAAGCTCTTCGGCTCTTCTGACGAGAGCGTTGTATTTCGTAATCGGAATTGTGACGCCGACAATGTCGATCTCCTGAAAGGAATCCCTGCCTAAGTGCTGCACCTGTACCTGTCCCGTGATCGCGACCAGCGGCACGGAATCGAGATAGGCAGTAGCGAGGCCTGTAACGATGTTCGTCGCTCCCGGACCGGAAGTGGCAATACAGACGCCCGTCCTTCCGGACGCGCGGGCATAACCGTCGGCGGCATGAATCGCCCCCTGCTCGTGCACCGTCAATATGTTATGCAGCGGTGCGTCATACAATGCGTTATAGAGGGGTATTACCTGCCCCCCCGGATAGCCGAAAATAGTATCGACGCCCTGCTCCAATAAAACTTTAACTATCGCTTGCGCTCCTGTTAGCTTCATCTGTCAGTTTCCCTTCCCCGTCTCAGTCAAATCGCTTTTCTTTGTGCAGGATAGCCCAAAGACACCGCCATGATTGCCGCCTGCTTGGACAAAACCTTGACCGCCTGTTCGGCGCATTCCGAAAACAACGTGATGCGCAGTTCCATTTCCTTGGCGTCCTTGGACGTGCTCATCCTGAGATCCTTTACACCCAATCCCTGTTGTGCCAACACGCGCAGAACTCTCGGCAACAAAGTCTCTTCATTTTTCGCTTTTACTACCAAAGTTTCCGACATTTGTAAAACCTCCTCAAATTTTGTTTGTGATGGACAGTTGAAAATAAAAAAGCCCCTGCCTAAGCAGGGGCGTAAAATACGCGGTACCACCCTAATTTGTTGCTTCTTCGCACCAGTCCATCAACCGGCTCAGGCCTAACGCACCTGTTACGCATCATGCTACTCGGATAACTTTTCGCTGACGAGTTCATGGGTGATTTACTCGATCAGGGCTCCGTGCCGATTTCCACCAAATACCGGCTCTCTGTGACTTCGCTTCCTGTCTTTCTTCCCAATCATAACCTTTAAATAAATCTATGAAGTTAAAAGTATTATCCTACTTATCCGCATATTTGTCAACAAACATTTCACGAAAATGTTTGTAACTTAATTTACATTTCCGGCAAAATCAAAGTTTTTTCAGCCGATTTTCGATTGGTGCGGCTATTTTCTGGGCATAGTCCTCACGTCGTTCCTGCAAAACAGTTCGGATTCTTGCTGCAAAATTTCCCTGCTCCGGCAATAAGATACCCGCGCGCTCTGACGGCTGCGTCTCCGCCTGTGCGATTGTTCCGAAGCCTTCGGAGGTCTTAATGTCGGTCTCGGAAAAGGCCGCAAGCTCTGCAAGAAGCTCGGGGGCCCGAGCTTCCACACACTGCAGCGCAGCCTGCCAGAGAAGTTTCTCGAAGCGCAGGTAGCCACGCCTCCCCACGATCTTAACCAGTCGCCCGAAAGCCTCGTCATCCAGCTGGTCCGCTCCGGCAAAGCTCAGCCGATAGCCGCAAGCCTCGGCAATGTCGGCATGGGCGGCAAGTTCCGGGCTCCTGCCTTCGAGCCCTGCTTCGAGGCCGACGGAAGTCAGCCCGACCTTGTTCCTCGTAAGCTCCAAACCTACCAGGTAGTGCTCTTCGGGCGTCAGGACCCTGTCACCGAGACTGAGGCACAGCTCAAAATCAATGTCCCAGGGAGTGTTTTTCAAATAGGAATTATAAAGGGACTGCGCACGCATAATGACTTCTCCGAACATGAGCACTATCCGGCGCAAGGATTCCGGGGTGTAGCTGATCGTAGTCCTTCGGCCGGCCTTGAAGGTATTATTCAGATAAGTCGCCTCGACCGCCTCGCGAAACTCCCGCGGCAATTCTTCGTAAGCGTCCGCAACTTCGCCATCCGTCATCTTTTCGATTGACCGGTTAATTTTATCTCCAAGATCAAGCGCCACCATGCTGTAGCCATAGAGCAGCACCTTGACCAGGTCTTCTTCCGTTGTCAGCTTTGTGGCGCAGGCTCCGTAGCCTCCTTTGCAGCCGTTGGCAAAAACCGCCCAGGTCGCCGCATCCACTGCTTCCAGGAAATTTCGTCCCGCAAGCAGGCAATCCTCCGGCGTCTGATCCACGAGCACCGGTTTAATCTGCCTTTTGGCAAAGAACGGCGGTAAAAAATAAGTGCCCTCCCCCAGCAAATCCGTAAAACCGATGCTGAGGCCTTTGCCGCCGCAGGCAGAAGGTGCGGTCCATCTGACGAAGCGTCTCAGCACGGCCGCATTATTGGCATTCAAAGCCATGACGTAAACATCAATGCCATTATCATGAATCACTTCTTCGGTCTTGAACAACGCTGCCGCCGGGCAAGCCTCCCGGGCAGCGCATAAAAGCCGCCTGCCCTTTTCCGTATCCGCCAGCGCAAGCCAGCCGCCGCTGATTTCGCTGAGAGAGGCTGTCAGCAGCCTCGCCTTGGCTGCTTCTTCCATTATCTTAAGAACAGCCGCTTGCTTAATTGCCATAAATTAAACCTCCATCTGCTTAAATATTATCAATCCTACTAAATATTAACCTTCTGCAAGCCCTCGGGCAAGTCCCGCTAAGCCGGTCCACAAGACTGAAATCTCCAATTCATCCTATATCTTGTAGTACCGAAAAACCTTATCCCGGAGTTATTCACAATTACCCACAAGTTATCCACGGTTTTTTGTGGATAATTTTCCGGCTCATCCCATTATTTCCCGTTTTTATCACTAAAAATCAAATAATTTATGTTTTTGTCTGCCATTTTTCCCAAAATTACCAACAGCCTGTGGATAACTTTGTTGATATTATCCACTTTTTCTTCCAACCACAAGATATTGTGTCAGCGTCGTCGCAACTGGCTTAAGGAAAAAATGCCAAGTCCCAGCCAGATCCAGGCGAAGGAAAGCAAATGGCTTGCCGTAAATGTTTCTCCGTAAAGAAAAACGCCCAGCAAAAGCGTCAGCGTCGGCGTCAGATATTGCAGGAAGCCAACTATAGTGAGCGGCAGAAGCTTGGCCCCCGCCGTAAAAAGCAAAAGAGGCGTAGCCGTAACGATGCCGGCCCCGGCAAGCAACAGCAAGGTCAGGCCGTCACTGTGCTGCCAGGAGGCCTGGCTCCGCCCGGCAAGGTAGAAGACGTAGGCAAGCGCAAGCGGCGAAACAACGATCGTTTCCAGAATAATGCCCGTCATCGTTTCAACTGCCAGCATTTTTTTGATTAAGCCGTAAAATCCGAACGAAAACGCCAAACTGATGGAAATCCAAGGAAAAACCCCTGCCTTCCAGATCATGCTGCCTACGCCTATTGCGGCAAAAAGCACGGCAACTCGAACCCAATTGTCGAGCTTTTCCTTTAGAAAATAAACACCCAGCAATACGCTCACCAAAGGATTGATATAATAGCCGAGGCTGGTTTCAATAATGTGTCCTGCTCCAACGGCCCAAATAAAGATTCCCCAGTTCAGCATGACAGTGATGCCTGCCGCAAAAACTGCCGTCGCTTTTTTTCTGTCGCCGATAATTTCTCTCGTTTCGAGCAGGAAAGCCTCCCACCTGCCTGTGAGCTTGAGCAGGAAGCCAACAAAGACGACCGACCAGATAATTCTGCTTGCAAGAATCTCAAGAGCGCCGATGCCGCCGAGACTTTTCCAATATATCGGCAGAACGCCCCATAATGTGTAAGCGCTCAAACCATAAAAAACGCCCTGCCCGAAACTGCCCTTATCTTTCATAGAACTCCTCTATTCTAAAGTATTCACCTTATCATAAACGAACTGAGCACAAATTGCAACGCGGCTACGGCAGTCTGCCTATAAAAAAGCAGGCCCCTTAAAGGGGCCTGCCGGAAAATTGCCCTGACTTAGTCTTTTTCGGCCGCAGGCATTGACCTGCTTGCCACGATATCAACGCCAAGACCGAGAATATTGGTCACGATTACCTGTCCCTCGGCTATGGGAGCCAAAACGGTTATTTTTCTGAGTTCCTCGACACAGGCAAGAATCCTGCCTTTAGGCAGGCTGCTTTTCGATACGACAGGCAGCAGGGCCAATTCGCCGTTTAATACGCGCACGGTCGAAGTCAGCATCCTTTTTGGCGCGAGTATTTCCTCTTCGGCATACTTTTTGCCGCGCGGACAACTGTTGCCGGTTAATTCCGTCATAAGGCCGTCAGTTATCGTTGCAGTCATCGCACAGCCCTTTGGGCAGACGATGCAGGTTAAAGCTCTCTTTTCTACCGCCATCCTTATGCCTCCCGTTTGAGGGCAACCTTGAGGTCGCCGCTTATCAGTTTCGTTTTTTCAGCAGGCAGGTTGAGCGCGATCATTTCGCTCGGCTTGGCAAAAGGCAGCAGCTTTGACACAATCAGCGTGTCGCCGCTCGTTACCTCCAGCCGCACTTTCTGCTCAGGCGCGCCCACTCGCATAAACAGCCTCAGGGTTTCGCCCTCCTCCGGCAGCGAAAGCCGCTGCGGCACGCAGGTACGGATTCCGTCCCCGGTCGTTACCTCGACATGTTTAAGCTCACCCTCCAGCATTCCTTGAGCCGTCAGCGCCGCAAATTTGCCGGCGATTTCAGCTTCCTCGGAAACAAAATCTACAAGGTCGTGCACATGGACAACATTGCCTGCGGCAAAAATACCCGGCTTGCTTGTTTCCCGTCTTTGGTCAACAACCGGCCCGCTGGTCAAAGGCTCCATTTTAAGATCCAAGCCGCGCGACAATTCGTTTTCCGGAATCAAGCCGACAGAAAGCAGCACCGTGTCGCACTCTATGTCGAATTCAGTCCCGGGCAGGGGCTGCATTCTCTCGTCAACCTTCGCCACTGTTACACCCGTGACGCGCTCGCTGCCATGTATTTTGACAATTGTATGGGACAGGTAAAGAGGTATGTCGTAATCTTCAAGACATTGGACGATATTGCGCGTCAATCCGTTGGAAAAAGAACAGATTTCAAGAACAGCCTCGACCTTGCAGCCTTCGAGACTCATGCGGCGCGCCATAATCAGGCCGATGTCGCCGCTGCCGAGAATAACTGCTTTTTTGCCGGGCAGATAGCCCTCCATATTTACCATGCGCTGGGCTGCTCCCGCCGTAAAAACGCCGGCAGGGCGCTCGCCCGGAATACGAATGGCGCCGCGTGTGCGCTCCCGACAGCCCATCGTAAGAATAATCGTTTTGGCGTGCAGCTCCAACAAACCCTTTTTCGGATTAACCGCAACCACGGTCTTGTCCTGTGTAATTTCGAGCACCATGGTATCGATCAGCGTTTCAATTTCAGGCTTGTCCTTAATCAGCTCCATACAGCGGTGAGCGTAACCGGGACCCGTCAGCTCCTCCTTGAAATGATGCAGGCCGAAACCGTTATGGATGCATTGCTGCAGAATGCCTCCCAGCTCGCGGTCCCGTTCGATGACGAGGATTTTTTTTGCGCCGTTTTCCCAGGCGCTATATGCGGCCGAAAGTCCGGCCGGACCTCCGCCGATGATGATAACGTCATATGACTCGCTCATGTTACGCTTCCTCCCCTGCAGCCGGTTCTTTTTCGTAAAACATATGGGAATCAGCGCGCTCTTTGAGGACCTCGGTCACCGGAATGCCAAGCTCCCTTGCGAGAATCTGCGTAACGCGCGGCCCGCAGAAGCCACCCTGACAGCGGCCCATGCCCGCACGCGTCCTTCTCTTGACGCCGTCGACCGTTCTGGCGCCGCAAGACTCATTGATCGCGGCCACAATTTCGGCTTCGGTGATTGTCTCGCAGCGGCAAATCACCCGCCCGTACAATTTGTTCTTTTGAACGGCTGCGGCCTGTTTGACACGTGAAAGCCTGTGAAATACTGTTTTCTTCGGTAAAATGCTTTGGAAGCCTTTTTTCAAATGAACCATCGGAAGCAGCTCACGCACGAGGCGTGCGAGCTCTTCGGCAACGGCGGGCGCGGCCGTCAAACCCGGAGACTGCATGCCGGCTGCGTGCAGAAGTCCTGCGACCCGGCTCTTGCCGATGATGAAGTCTCCGCTGTCGGATGCGGCACGCAGGCCGCAGAATTCAGTAATAGCGGCACCAAGAGGTATCTCCGGCAGCAGTTTTTTGGCTGAGGCGATGATTCTGTCCATGCCTGTAATCGTAACTGCCCTGTCATCCTTGTCCTCTATGTCCTCGGCATTAGGACCGATAAAGGTATTGCCGTGTGTCGTCGTACACACAAGCACGCCCTTTGTGGTTTTGTTCGGTGTGGGAAAGACAATGCCGTTAACCATCTTATCGGCAACTGTTTTGTCAAAAAGAATGTATTCTCCCTTGCGCGGATGAATCGAGAAGCTTTCGTCTCCGGCCATTTTGGCAACTTCGTCGGCATAAAGGCCTGCGGCATTAATGACAAGACCGGTTTTGATCAAGCCTTTGCTTGTTTTGACGCCGGTCACTTTGCCGTCTGCGACGACAATTCCTTCCACACGGCAATCCGTAAAAATCTCGGCACCATTCTGAACCGCGGACCTGGCAAAAGAAAGAGCAGCGGCAAAAGGCCAGCAGACGCCTGCCGAAGGAGCCCACAGGGCGCCTGTCACGGTTTTGGTCAGATTAGGCTCTTTGGCCAGTACTTCCTCCGCGGACAGAATTTGCAGCCCGCCGACACCATTTTTCCTGCCGCGCTCCAAAAGTTCCCTAAGCGTCGCCAGTTCTTCCTCGCTGGTCGCAACGACGAGGGAGCCCGTCCATTTGATATCGAGATCAAGCTGGTCCTCAAGAATATGGTAAAGCGTGTTTCCGCGAACATTCATCCTGGCCTTCATGCTGCCGTTCGGAGCGTCAAAGCCCGCGTGCAAAATAGCGCTGTTCGCCTTGGTCGTACCCATGGCAAGGTCGGGTTCCTTTTCCACCAGGATGCTTTTCAGGTCATACTTGGACAGCTCCCTTAAAACAGCCGTACCCATTATCCCGCCGCCTACGACTACGACGTCGGCTTCTCTTAAGCAATTCATCGGTTCACTTCCTCAATAAATTTATAATCGTTATGCAAAAGATAATAAACTATCTAAAAATGCAACTGTATTCTATCACAGATTTTACAAAAATAGAACTGTTTTTCTATATTTTCGGTCCATGCGGGCTGAAACCCGTCCCATATGCACAAAAAAACAGGGCCCGTTCAAGGGCCCCGCGACGATAATTTTTATTCTTCTTCGACCTCCGAATCGACCGAGGCAATAGCGACAACTTTATCACTTTCATTCAAATTGATCAGTCTGACGCCTTGAGCGTTGCGGCCGAACTTAGAGATGCCTTCGGCTGTAAGCCTGATAATCAGGCCGACGGCCGTTATCAGTATGATTTCCTGCTGCGGCAGCAGTACCAGCGCTCCGACAACCTTGCCGGTCTTTTCAGTGACCTTCAGGTTGATGACGCCCTTGCCGCCGCGTGCCTGTCTGCGATACTCGCTGGCCAGGGTTCTTTTGCCCATGCCTTCCTCGGTTGCGGTCAGAACCTCACCGTTTTCCTGAACCGTATCCATGGAAACAACGATATCGTCCTTGGACAACTGAATGCCGCGCACACCGTGCGCCGTTCTGCCCATCGGCCGAACATCCTTCTCGCAGAAGCGAATGGCCAGGCCGTTCCTTGTCGCGAGAATGATTTCCGTCTCGCCGTTTGTCAGCTTGACGTCGATCAAGTCTTCGTCGTCATCAAGAGTGATGGCGTTAAGACCTACCTTGCGCGTCGTGTCGAAATCAGTCAGGTTGGTCTTTTTAACCGTGCCCCTGTTAGTGGCCATGAACAGATACTGGTTCTCGAGGAACTCCTTCACCAGAATAACGGCCGTTATCTTTTCTCCCGGTTCCAGAGGCAGGAGATTGATGATGGAGGTTCCCTTGACAGTACGGCTGCCCTCCGGCACTTCATAGCCTTTTTGCCTGTAAACCCTGCCTTTATTTGTAAAGAACAGGACGTTGCTGTGTGTGGAACCTATGATCAAATGCTCGACAAAATCGTCAACCTTCTTGCCGCTGCCGCCCTTGATGCCTTTGCCGCCACGTTTCTGGTTATGGAAGGTGTCAAGCGTCTGTCTCTTGATATAACCCTGATGGCTGATGGTGATGATGATTTCCTCCTCGGCTATCAGGTCTGCAATGTCAATATTGCTGGTGTCAATCGTCAGTTCGGTACGGCGTCCGTCGCCGAAACGCTTTTTAATTTCCAGGAGGTCGTCCTTAATTATCTGCAAAACCTTGCCCTCGTCCGCCAAAACACTTTCGAGCCAGTCAATTGTTTCCAAAACATCGATATACTCGTCGTCGATTTTTTTGCGTTCGAGTCCTGTCAGTCTTTGCAGGCGCATGTCAAGAATAGCCTGTGCCTGACGTTCGCTCAGAGCGAACTTCTCGATCAGTGCTGCTTTTGCCGTTTCTGCGTTGGCGCTGGCACGAATGGTCTTAATCACTTCGTCGAGATGGTCGAGAGCTATCTTCAGTCCTTCAAGGATATGAGCCCTGTCCCTGGCTTTGCCCAGTTCGTATCTGGTCCTTCTCGTAACAACTTCCTTTTGGTGCTCGAGGTAATACTCAAGAATCTGCTTGAGATTCAACACCATCGGCTGTCCCTTGACCAGAGCCAGCATAATGATGCCGAAGGAATCCTGCATCTTCGTATGCTTGTAAAGCTGATTCAAAATTACGTCCGGAACCACGTCATGACGGAGTTCTATGACAACGCGCATGCCCTTGCGGTCGCTTTCGTCCCTGAGGTCTGTAATGCCGTCAATGACCTTGTCCTGGACAAGCTGAGCGATATTTTCAATCAGCCTGGCCTTGTTGACCTGGTAGGGAAGCTCTGTCACAATGATGCGGTTCTTGTTTTTCTGCATCGGCTCGATATGAGCCCTCGCCCTGATTTTGACAACGCCGCGTCCGGTCGTGTAAGCGCTTACAATTCCTTCATTGCCTAAAATCATTGCGCCCGTAGGAAAATCCGGTCCCTTGATCGCAGTCATCAGGTCAGGGACTTCCACATCCGGCGCCTCGATAAGCATAATAAGGCCGTCAATGACTTCACAAAGATTGTGCGGCGGAATATTGGTAGCCATACCAACAGCAATACCCGAGGAACCATTAATCAAAAGAGCGGGTATTTTTGCAGGCAGGACGCTTGGTTCCTTCAAAGATTCGTCATAGTTGGGAGTGAAGTCTACCGTTTCCTTTTCAATGTCCTCCAGCATTTGCTCCGCGATTTTGCTCATGCGTACTTCTGTGTAACGCATGGCCGCCGCGGAGTCACCGTCTACGGAACCGAAGTTGCCGTGACCGTCGACCAGAAGGTATCTGGTCGAAAAATCCTGCGCTAGCCGTACGATTGCGTCATAAACGGAAGAGTCGCCGTGCGGATGATACTTACCTAAAACTTCACCGACGATACGCGCGGACTTTTTGTAGGGCTTGTTAGAACTCATGCCTGCTTCCTGCATGGCATAGAGAATACGCCTGTGCACCGGTTTCAAACCATCGCGCACGTCCGGCAGGGCACGCTGAATAATGACGCTCATCGCATAATCGATGTACGATTTCTTCATTTCATCTTCTATCCAGACAGGCAGAACCTTACCTTCCTCTAATTCCACTTTACCACCAACCTTTATCATTTTTGACTGTCTTTATTTGCACAGCAGTTCATAAATCTGTTTACCGATTAAGAGCGAAGTTACAACAAGATACAAAGGCCTTACGTAGTTGGCGCCGTGCCTTATGGCCATCCGGGAACCGAAAATCGCCCCAAAAACCATAGACACGCCCATGGCCAGGCCATAGACCCAATAAATGGTGCCGCTTATCGCAAAAGAAACAAGCGCGCCAGCACCGCTGGCAAAATTCAAAGCCTTGGCATTGCCGGCTGCGGTAACAAAGTCATAGCCCAGAAACAAAAATCCGAATATCAGAAACGAACCTGTTCCCGGTCCAAAAAAACCGTCATAAAAACCGAGGGCAAAGGCTGCGGCAGCCGTCAAAAGAAGCACGATCGTGCCGAATTTCTTGATATTAGCAACATCTCCCCAGTCCTTGCGCCTGTAGGTATAGGCCGCGACAGCGACCAGAAGCACCACAATGATGTTTCTCATGATTTCAGCCGGCAAGAGATAGACAACATAGGCTCCGAGCGCAGAACCAATGAAGGACAGCGGCATCAGATAAAAAACCACCCGCTTCTGAACTTTTCCCGCCCCCCAGAAAGCGACCACGCTGGTGAAGGAGCCCATCATTGCCGCGACCTTGTTGGTCCCGAGAGCAAAACTGACCGGCATGCCCGTCGCTAAAAGGGAAGGAGTGGAAATCAGCCCTCCGCCGCCAACCGTTGAATCAATAAAAGAAGCTATAAAAGCTGCAATTACAAGAAAAAGCATTGTTCCAGGATCGTAATGCTCCATATTTCCCCTCAATTCAGATTAAATTCAAATGACAACGGTCCCGGAAAACTTCAGATAAAAACCGCTTCCCCCTGCTTCACACACCGCGGTCACCTGTCTGCCGACAAGCTCGTTGCTGATGGCATAAGGGCGGTTCTGTGTCAGGACGGCCTTGTTCAGCGGCCACTTGACGCCACAGATAGACACGATGTTTTCTTCCGTAAAGGGCAGAAGGGAGATTTCCGTAGGCAATGTGCCGGGAGTAAAGGTGACACTTTCGCCTTGTCCGAGCAAAACCATTACTTCTTCATGATCGGCCAGGATAACGGTTGCTTCCTTTTGCTTCTTGCAGGCCCAGAGGCTGAAGATATTGGCATAAAGATGGTCAAAGCGGCCGCCCCAGATGCCTGTTGCAAGCACAAAGCTTTCCGGCGGAATGTCCCGGAGCAGGAGCTGCAAATCGGTATCATCCTTTTCACGACCATACAGCCTTATATCCGTACCGGCTTTTTCTGCATGCTGCCAATTTTCCACACAGCCGCTGTCCTTGTCGCCGAACAGGATTTCCGGGAGAATTCCGGCCTTGCAGCAATAATCAATGCCATGGTCGGCGCAAAAAATCCTTTTAGCGCCGGCAACCGCCTTAAGCCAGTTTTCTTCAGGCATCCGCCCGCCCGCCACCACAACTATTTTTTCCTTGTGTTCCTTGCTTAGGCTTAGAC
>JAAYIB010000078.1 GCA_012744295.1 Acholeplasmataceae bacterium | reverse complement strand
TTCCAAACGATTGAAGAGAAATAACAAAGCCGAGGTGCCAGGCACCTCGGCTTTGTTATTTCTCTTCAATCGCAACGATTTGTTTCCCGTTATAAGAACCACATTCAGGGCAAACGCGATGCGGCATTTTCTTTTCATGACACTGCGGGCACTCCACTAATCCCGGAACGCTAAGTTTCCAGTTCGCACGACGGGAGTCGCGACGTGCCTTTGACATTTTACGCTTTGGTACTGCCATTATTGATACACCTCCTCAAGCGAATTACAATAACTAACTTTTTAATAACTTTTGCAGAACTGCCATTCGCGGATCAACTGTTGCAGCATCACAACCGCAATCTGCAAGGTTCCTGTCTTTTCCGCAAACCGGACAAAGCCCCCGACAGTCCGGGTCGCACAAAGCCTGCAACGGTTCAGCTACAAGCAGGCCTTCGCGCAGCGCTTCCGTAATGTCCACAACGTCAGAATCATAGGTAAAGGCATCAGCCTCGGCGTTGTCAGCATCAGCAGGGAAAAACTTTTCAAGCACGTCAGCTTCGGCATCGGCAGCAAACTCCTTTAAGCACCTGCCGCAGGCACGAACTATGTTAGTTCGCATATGTGCCTGCAAAAGCAGAACATCGCCGGCATTTGATATTTCTCCGTCAACCTGTATGAGTCCTGAAACCCTGAGGTCATCGTCGGAAAGGTCGAGCTCCTTTGCCGCAACTTGAAAATGAAAGTCAGTTTTCCCAACAAGTCTTTTTTTGATTTCGGCTACATTTAATTTAATCATGATCCACCAATCGTTACAATTATATAAGCCTGTTTGTTCTTTGTCAAGAACTACTAATTAGAAAGCTATAATTTAATAATTCGTTTGCAAATGTTGTAAGTATCTCTGGCAATGACAAGTTCTTCGTTTGTCGGTATCACAAAAATCTTGACGCCTGCTCTTTTCACGCTTATTTCCTGGGCTTTGCCCCTGACATTGTTGCGCTCGGGATCAATTCTTGTCCCCAGATATTCGAGTCCGTTACAAATCTTGTCACGCATAAAAGGAGAGTTCTCGCCGACGCCCGCAGTAAAGACAATTGCGTCAACGCCTCCCATCGCCGCCACATAACCCCCAATGTACTTTTTAACTTTATAGGCAAACAAGTCAATGGCAAGCTGAGAACGTTCATCACCGCGGTTGGCTGCGGTCTCCAGGTCCCTGAAGTCACTGGACAGGCCAGATATGCCAAGTATTCCGCTGCGTTTGTTAAGATAATCATCAATTTGCGGGGCTGTCATGTTTTCTTTTTCCATTAGAAAAGGTATTATGGCCGGATCAATCTCTCCGGAACGTGTTCCCATGATTAACCCCTCCAGCGGCGTGTAACCCATGCTGGTGTCAACCGATTTTCCGTATTTGATTGCAGTTATACTTGCACCGTTACCCAAATGGCAGGTAATGATTCTCAAATCCGTCATGTGTTCCTGCATCATGGAAGCGGCAACCTGCGCCACGTATTTGTGCGAGGTGCCATGAAATCCGTAGCGCCTGAGACCGTACTTTACATACAACTCATAGGGAAGGCCGTATAAATAAGCAACCTTCGGCAGTGTTTGATGGAACGCGGTGTCAAAAACGGCGACTTGAGGAATTGTCGGCATGATTTCCATACAGGCATTTATGCCATGGAGATTAGGCGGATTATGAAGAGGTGCAATTTCGGCGCAGTCTTCGATTCCTTTTAAAACATCCTGAGTGATCAGTACAGAGTCAGCGAAACGTTCGCCGCCGTGCACGACACGGTGGCCGACAGCGTCAATCTCCGACATGTCGGGAATAACACCGTATTCAGGGTTTACCAAGGTGTCAACAATCAGCTTGATTCCCACAGCATGGTCGGGTATGTCGGCAGGCAGATCAACCGTGTACTTTCCCGTTGGCGTATGCTTTAATAGAGAGCCCTCCATGCCGATCCTCTCAACAAGTCCCTTAGCAAGAACCATTTCGTTCTGCATGTTGAACAATTGGTATTTTATGGATGAACTGCCGCAGTTTACTACAAAAATTTTCACGGTCGCACCTTCTTCGCTCATTATTTTGAAGCCTCTGCATTTAATCAGGCTTACACTACAAAATGTAAGGATACTGTGATAAAATAGTTTACACCATTTTAAGTAAATATTCTATACAAAAATCAGATTATTCCATTGTCGGGAAGGAACATTTATGAAAACACAAAATGCTGTCGGCATAATCGCCGAATATAACCCTTTTCACAACGGACACGCCTATCACCTAAGCGAAACACGTCGAATCGTCGGCGCTCTGCCTGTCATAGCCGTTATGAGCGGAAATTTTGTACAGAGAGGCTTGCCGGCCTTGACAGACAAATGGTCGCGTTCCATTATCGCCGTGCAAAACGGCGTCGACCTTGTCCTCGAACTTCCGGCAATTTTTTCTTGTCGAAGCGCAGAACACTTCGCCCGCGGTGCAATCTCGCTGTTAAAAGCGACAGGGTGCGTCAGCCATCTCGCCTTTGGCTGCGAGGAAAAAAACCTTGACCTGCTCCTCGCCGCCGCTGCCGCTCTTGAAACAACCCATGAGGGCCGCAGCACTGTCATAGCAAAAGGACTCTCCTACGCGGCGGCAGTAGGCTGGGCCCTGTCGGCAAAAAATCCTGCGCTTAAAGATGTAATCGATAAACCGAACAACATTCTGGCAATTGAATATTTAAGGCATTGCCAAAAACTTTCCGCGCCTTTTACTCCTGTCGCGGTCTGCCGTAAGGACTCCTCCTACAACGACACGGTTATCAAAGGGAAAATAGCGAGTGCAACCGCCATCAGACAGGAATTCCTGCAAAACGGCTTCAGTGAAAAAGTAGCGGATACGCTTCCTCAGCCGACAAAGCAGGCCCTGTCAGAATTGCTGCGTCAGCAAAAACTCGGTTATATGGGAGAAAACCTTGACACCTTGCTGCTGCACGCCCTGCGGCAGTTATCGGCCCAAGATATCAAAGAACGCTGCGAATGCTCCGAAGGCTTGGAAAACAAAATATTGCGGGCGGCCGCTGCAAAAAACCATGCGCAGGCGGTTTCAATGATAAAAAGCAAACGCTATCCGGAAACAAGGATTAATCGTTTGCTTTTACAAATCTTGCTCTCGTCTACTGACAATCCTTTTAAAGGTGCAGTCGCCGAGCTGCCAAGCTATATCAGGGTTTTAGCCTTCAACGATCGAGGCAGGCATCTCCTGAAACAAATGCGGCAGACATCCGAGCTTCCAATAATTATCAAAATGGGGCGTACGTTCTTAACCAAAAACGCAGGCAACGAAAGGCTAATTTCGTCTCTTAAGGTTGACATGGCGGCAAGCGAGTTGTTCAGTCTGCTGCAAAACTGCTCCCTGCCCTATCCTGCGGACTTGAAACTTTCACCGGCTTACCTTCCCTGACTTTTTTCCAGAACTTCCAAAAGCTTCGGCAATGCCTCCCAGCCAGCTTCTCTGCCTATTAGAAAACATTCTTCGATTTTTTCAAAATCAGTAACTGCACAGGAGCTAAGTTCCGGCTGTATCAGAACATCGCATTCCTGCCTTAGCCGCTGGTAACTGTACAGGCCTTTTTCCATTATGTCCAGCGATCTTATGACAACGTCAAAAACAGTTTTAACTTCATCGATTGTGCTTACAGCAGCCAGATCAACGGCAAGGACAACATCGGCACCCATCTCCCTGGCAACGCTTACGGGAGTTGGGTTTACTATAACCCCATCAACCATTTGACGCCCTTCAAATTCATAGGGAACAAATATTCCCGGAACCGCAACGCTTGAACAAACAGCAGCAGCAACATCACCTTGTCGAAAAATCTTTTCTTTTCCTGTCGCAAGATCAGCCGCAACCGCGGCAAAGGGTTTTTCAAGTTCTTCGATTCTTCTGCCCTTAGTCAAGGTTTCAACAATTTTATAGATATTTTCAGTCCCGATAAAGCCTTTCTTGTGCATCACAAAATCAAACCAAGAGCCTTTGCTTAAGCCTTTTGCAAGGCCGAGAATGGTTGCGGAATTATAGCCCGAACAAACAAGCGCACCTATCAGGCTTCCTATGCTGCAGCCGGCCACAAGGTCGAACTCAATATTGTTTTCTTCTAAAACACTGATGACACCGACGTGGGCAAGTCCGCGCAGACCCCCGGAGCCCAGAACTAAACCGAGTTTTGGTTTGCTGGTCATTTTTCCTCCTGCTCGTCGCTCCTTTCCTTGGTGGTACGCAGTGGGGCGCCGCTTTCACGCACGACCTCCAAGGTCTTTTTCAAGCTGTCTTCCAAATATGCGAAAACATCGGTCGCATAATCAAGCGATTCCCTGTGCATCTTTTCAGCATAGGCGTCGGCGGCGGCACGCATGTCGTTGTCATACTGCTTCGTGTCATTTAAAATATCCTGAGCCTTTTCTTCTGCCATTTTAACAACTTCTTCATTCCTTACCATTCGCTCAGCCTCTGATTTGGCCAGTTCGACAATCCGTTCAGCTTCAGCCTTTGCCTGCTCCACAATGCGGTCGGCTTCAGCGCGGGAATTTTTAATGATATTCATTTGTTCGTCGAGTAAGTCATGCGCTTTTTTTACTTCAAGGGGAACGGCTTCACGCAGCCTGTCCATAATCAGTGACAAGTCGCCTTCCTCGATAATGATTTTTTCCGAAAACGGAAGATGCGAAGCTTCTAAAATGAGACTCTCCATTTCGTCCAATATTTTGTCTAATTCCATGCTCATCATCTCTCTCTCAAACAATTATTAGATGTTCTTTTTAGCAATATATGATTTCAGCTGCTCTTCTATGCATTCCGGAACCAACCCGGAAATGTTGCCGCCAAAAACTGCCAGTTCTCTAACGCCTGAAGAACTGAGGAAGGAATACTGGGCATTAGTCATAATAAAAACCGTTTCTAATTCGTGGTCAATTTTCTTTATCAGCAGGGCTCTTTGAAATTCATATTCAAAGTCCGAGAAAGCACGCAAACCCCTGACTATAAATTTAGTGTCCTGCTGTTTGCAATATTCGTTCAACAAGCCTGAAAAACACGTAACCTTTGCGTTTGGGATATGCTTCGTTGCCTCTTTCAGCAGCGCTACTCTTTCTTCCATTGTAAACATGCCTTTTTCCTTGCCAGGATTGTGAAAAACACTTATGATTATTTCATCAAACATGACGCTGGCCCGTTCGAAGATGTCGATATGGCCGTTAGTTACCGGATCAAAGCTCCCCGGGCAAATTGCTCTTCGCACTTTGCACCTCCTAAATTATTAGCTTTTGCCTGATTGTGACAAATGTCTAACCATCTTCCATTTTAACCTATTAAGCCCAAGTATGCCACAATTATAGCAAAAATAATGCATTTATAGCAAAAATAATGCATTACTGCCAATTCAAAAAGGAAACACGTGTGTCTCCATACTTTTCAGTGCGTACCTCCGTGACTTCAGAAGGAAGGGTCGGCAGTTTCTCGCGAGCGGAATATTCAAGGACCAGATAGCCGCCAGCCTTAACTATCCTGTGCTTTAAAAACTGCCTGATTACTTTTTCCGGCCAGCCCTTGTCATAAGGCGGGTCACAAAAAACAAAGTCGAAACTCTTTCCTTTGGATTCCAGTTCGGCTATGGCCTTTAATACGCACGCGTTGATGATGACGGCATCATTTTCCGCCCTTGCTTTTACCGTATTGCCTTGAATGATTTTCAAGCTCGCCCGGCTTTCATCGACAAAAGTAATTTTTTCAGCTCCCCTGCTCCAAGCCTCAAGACCCAGATTTCCCGTTCCCGCAAACAAGTCAAGGACCACTGCGCCGCAAATCTTTGAACCTATTATGCTGAACAAGGACTCCTTGACCCGGTCACTTGTAGGACGAACATCTGAATTTTTGGGTGTTATAAGCTTAAGACCTTTTGCTTTTCCAGTTATTATGCGCATATATTCCTCTCAATATTTCTTTTTTCTAAACATTCCGAAACCTACGCAGACAAAGGAGATCAATGTGAAGACTAAACCCCTGCTTATTCTGCTTACATCATTGCTAATCGTCTTTTTTTTGCTGGGGAGGGAACTGCTGCCGAAAGGTGACCCGGTTGCCTTTTCACCTCTGCCCGCAGCTTCGAAAACTGTTTTAGTCCCCTTGGACGGCAGGCCTCCCTGCACAAAATTCGTGTCCGACCTGGCAGCAATTGCCTCCGTCGAAATAATTCTACCGCCAAAAGCCTCCCTTGGCAACTACAATGACCCAGGCAGCAGGGAATTGGTCTATGACTGGCTTTCGTACAACCTCGCCTCGGCAGATTCGGCGATTGTTTCCGCAGATTTTCTGATTCACGGAGGACTTGTCGGTTCGCGCCTGCCTTTAGGCACGGCAGAAGATGAGGAACGGTTCTTTGCGAAACTCTCAAGTTTTAAGACGGAGCATCTGCAAAAACGTTTTCATGTTTTTTCGATTATTCCCAGACTGTTGATTTCAGACCAGCTCATTCCCGATTCCTGGTGGCAATGGCACTTGATGCGTTGGGCTGAACTTCAGGATGTGCAAAACACTTTTGGTGACCCTGTGAGTTTTGCGGAGCTTAGAAGTTTTGACGATGAAATACCGGAAGAAATAAGGCGCAAGTATACAGCACTATATAAGAATAATAGAAATTTCAACCACAAGCTTCTTGACCTTGCCTCCGCCAAAAGCATCGATACCCTGATCATCGGCCAGGATGACGGGCAGCCCTTTGGCCTTCCCAATCTTAATCGCCGCGAGGCTTTATTCTACCTTGAACACAACAAACTTGTATCCAAGTACCATACGACTCGCGGCGCAGATGAGATTGCCTGCCTGCTTCTTGCCTCGGACAGAAATCGGATCTGGAACTACAGGCCCAAGGTTTATGTCGAATACTCCTCACCGGCAATGGCAGAAATGGTTATGCCCTTTATGCCCTGCAGTGTTGGCGAAACCGTCAACGAAAAGATAACGTTGATCGGCGGGCAAATTGTAAAATCATCAGAGGCTGCCGACTTTGCGCTCTATGTCCATTGCGGCTCCGGAGAATCACCGAAGCTTCTCGAAATTTACGCAGAACGCTTAAAGCAGCTTGTCAGCGGGAATATACCTGTTGCCTTGACGGACCTGACCGCCAACTACAACATGAGCGAAACACTTTTTCCCTATCTAATCAGCAATGACACACCCCTCGTTCGTCTCGCCGCCTTTGCAGGCTGGAACACCGTAAGCAATTCGGTAGGTACGGCAGTCGCTCAGGCCAGTATTTTCACATGGCAAAAAAAACACCTGCCTATGGAAGAACTACCGAAGCTTCATGCTCTTAACCTTAAATTCAACCTTGAACGTTTTTTTGATGACTGGGTTTATCAAAAGGCACTGCATCACCGGCTCGGCAACTTGCTGAAAATACGTGAGATTGATCCATACACGCTTGGCGACAGCCAGGAAAAAACAGCACACTACATCAAGAGAGAGATGTCCGTCTACAAAAACACACTGCTCGGCAGCAACCTCCGGCGTCATTCTTTTTACAGTACCGATAGCCGCGACTTCTACCTGGACTCATTGGAAATAGACCTTTTCTTGCCTTGGGAAAGGATTTTTGAAGTTGAACTATCTGCCAAACCGTTATTTGTTGTGCGCAGAAAATAAAATCTTCAAATAACCTGAATTCGTGTTTGACAAAACCCGTGCGAGCTTATATAATGTAAATGTTTTAACGGGGCGTAGCGCAGTTTGGTAGCGCGCTTGGTTCGGGACTAAGAGGCCGCAGGTTCGAATCCTGTCGCCCCGACCATAAAAAACAAAGAACCTGCAATTGCAGGTTCTTTTTTTGTTCGTTTAACAAACTGCGACAGAAACGGCGAAATCTTCATCTGGTTTCGCCGTTGAAATTTCAGCCCATTGCTACAACGCGTACGTTATCAACATCAAAAGCGGCCATTATTGCATGAACGCATTCGCGTTCAATGTTAGTCCTGTGCATTTCGCTGCCGGCTACCAGCATAATTGCCTTTCCGCTGATGTTAATGTTGTGAACAGTACTGATATAGCGATCAAACTTCTCTTTTCCCAACTCCTGCCTTAACTTGCCCAGGCCCTCCATTAGATATGGTTTCTCCTTGGACATCCTGTTTTCAAGCGGTGTAAATGGTATAGTTACGACCCTAGTTTCATTTGCGACTACATATTTTTCTTCATTTTCACCTGGCACAACCAAATCATCTCGCATTTTGTATCCTCCTGTGGCTTATAATCATTATTATCAAAAATAATTATAGATTAACCAGCCATGCCAGTCAAGCATTGCAGGATAAACCCTTGGAAACAGCGAACTATAAAAGAGTACTTAGATACCTAAAAGGAGGATTTACAAATGTCTTTGATGTCTGATTTTAAAAACTTTGCAATGAAGGGGAATGTTGTTGATTTGGCTGTAGGCGTTATAATCGGCGGCGCCTTTGGGAAAATAGTTTCTTCCCTGGTAACTAACGTTATAATGCCACCCGTAGGACTCATCGTTGGCGGCATCGACTTCAAGGAGCTTTTTATCAATCTCTCCGACAAGCCGGTAGCATCGCTGGCTGAAGCCGCGAAAGTAAAAGCGCCTGTTATTGCCTACGGGCTCTTCCTTAACTCTGTTATTGACTTTCTGATTGTCGCCTTCTGCGTTTTTCTGTTGGTCAGGCAGATTGCACGTCTTACCCCTCCAGCTCCGCCGGCAGCACCGGAACGCAAGTGTCCGTTCTGTCTCAGCGTGATAGACGAGCAGGCGAAACGCTGTCCGCATTGCACTTCACATCTTGAAGGATAGCCTTCAACCCTTGACATTGTTTTTTATAACTGGTATCATTTATAAAAATTCAAACTGCAAATGGCTATGACCATGAGAAGTAGAAGTCTGTGCTCTCTTCAGAGAGGCGGGGGTCGCTGCAACCTGCCGTGAGCTTGATTTTGAATACCCTTGTGAGCCGTGGGTCGAAGTAACAGTAGGCCTTACCGTGTTGCTCCGTTAAAAGCTATAAGTGGTTCTGATTGAACAAACAGGGTGGTACCGCGGGTAATCTCGTCCCTTTCCGTTTTTGGAAAGGGACTGTTGTTTTTTATGCAAACATTTTTTTTAGGAGGTTTCTTGATGTCTGTTTACGACTTGTTGCAAGAGAGAGGATTTATCAAACAAGTATCTCACGAGGACGAAATAAGGGAACTGCTGTCGAAAGAAAAAATAACCTTTTACATTGGTTTTGACCCTACGGCCGACAGTCTGCACGTAGGGCACTTTATCGCCTTGATGCTGATGGCTCATATGCAGCGCGCAGGTCATCGTCCTATCTGTCTTTTGGGCGGCGGCACAGGCATGGTCGGCGACCCAAGCGGCAAGGATGAAATGCGAAAAATGCTGACAACGGAATTCATAAATCACAATATTTCCTGCTTCAAGAAACAAATGGAGAGGTTTATAGATTTTTCGCAAGGACGCGCAATCATGGTAAATAATGCTGATTGGCTTCTTGACTTGAATTACGTCGACCTTTTGCGCGAAGTAGGAACCCACTTCTCTGTCAACCGCATGCTGACAGCTGAATGCTTTAAAAAGCGTTTGGAAAAAGGTCTTTCATTTTTTGAATTCAATTATATGATTATGCAGGCTTATGACTTTTTAACCTTAAATCGCAAGTATGGCTGCATTATGCAGTTAGGCGG
Source organism: Acholeplasmataceae bacterium (assembly GCA_012744295.1). Classification (GTDB taxonomy): domain Bacteria; phylum Bacillota; class Negativicutes; order Acidaminococcales; family Acidaminococcaceae; genus JAAYIB01. The sequence goes on along the minus strand of JAAYIB010000078.1, from coordinate 686 downwards.
TGACGACCAGTGGTCCAATATGCTTGCCGGCGTGGAGTTGATTCGCCGCAAAGAACATAAGCCTGCCTATTGCATGACCAGTAAGCTCTTAACAACAAGTGCCGGCGTGAAGATGGGAAAAACCGTCGGCGGGGCGCTTTGGCTTGACGCCGAGAAAACTTCTCCATATGATTTCTACCAGTATTGGAGAAACATTGATGACGCCGACGTTGAAAATTGCCTTTCGTTACTGACCTTCCTGCCCATGGAACAAATCAGACAACTCTCTGCTCTTGAAGGCTCGCAAATAAACCAGGCCAAAATCGCTCTTGCCTACGAAGTTACAAAGCTCATACACGGAGAAACTGAGGCTGATAAAGCCAAGGCCGCAGCCGAGGCTCTGTTTGGCGGAGGCACGAAGCTCGACGACGTACCGACCATCGAGCTTGCGCAGGACTCTTTTGGGCAGAAGCTCATAGACATCCTTACGGCAAATAACGTTTTTTCAAGCAAAAGCGAAGGCCGCAGGTTAATAGCCCAGGGCGGTTTGTATCTTGGGGATGAAAAGATAACCGACGTCGAGGTTATGCTTTCCGAAAGTGATTTAGTTAGTGACGGCAGCTTGCTTGTCCGCAAAGGAAAGAAGAAATACTATCGTTTGTTAAAGAAATAGCATAAAAAAACCGCCTTTCGGCGGTTTTTTTATG
>JAAYIB010000077.1 GCA_012744295.1 Acholeplasmataceae bacterium | reverse complement strand
TACTTCAAGACAGAAGCGCAGCCGTCTTCAGACAGGCTTGAAGTAACAAGCACGTCAACCCCGCAGGCGACAGTTTCAAGTTCCTTGAGCTTTCCCGGCAAATCTTCGCACAGGTCTGCCTTAGTCAGCACAATCACCGGAACAGCCCCGCTGTCCCAGGCAATACTTAGATAACGTTCCACTCGGCGCAGGTTGTAGTCATTATTAAGCGCCATGCAAATAAAGACCGTATCAATATTCGCGGCCACCACCTGCTCCTCGTTCGCCGTACCCGCAGCCTTCCTGATGAAGGCACTCTTCCTCGTTAAAACATGATGAATAATCGCATTTCCGGCAGCGTCATCGTTACGGTCAAGCATCACGAAATCGCCCACCGCCGGGTAATCGGACAAGCATCTCGCCCCAAAGCGCAGCTTGCCGGAAACCTCAGCCGCCAATTCGCCGCTCGCCGTTGCCACCTTGTACAGATCCTTGTATTGCGAGATTACTCGCCCGACGTAGAAATCCTTGTATAAGGACGCCTCGGTGAAAAACCTCTGGGTGAGCCCCAAACTTTTCATATTTATCTTTTGCACTTTAAAATCCTCCCTTTGTCTCAAAGTGGACAGCGGAGACGTTCCTTTTTTGTCAACTTTCTGCCTTTACCGACTGCAAACGCCGTGTTAACATTGTGGTAGACTATTTATTTCGCCGCAAGGGAGCACTATCATGTCAACTGACAAAACAAATTACGGGCTGGCAAGACGCGCCCGGGATTTTCTTGCATTGCCGACCGTTTATCTTTGGGGCGGGTTGGGACAGCTCCTGTCACGTGGCCTTTTTCGCGAAACAATAAGGCGCTATCCGGACTATTATACCGAAGAAAAACAACATGAATACGAAGGATTTATAGATAACAATTACTACGCTCTTGACTGCAGCGGACTCATCAAAAACTATCTGATGAACGGCGAAAAAGCTTTTCGCTACAATCCCGCGGTTGACTACAACAGCAAGCTTTTCATAGAAACATCAACAACCAAAGGAGCAATCTGCTCGCTGCCGGAAATACCCGGTATTTGTCTTTATCTCGAAGGCCATGTAGGCGTTTATATAGGAAACGGCGACGTGATTGAAGCCACCAACAACCCAGACTTCGGCAACGGCGTAATCAAAAGCCGACTAAATCAAAGAAACTGGGAGCAATGGTTTTATTGTCCGCACATCAAATATGAAGATTAAACCATGCCTTGTAGCTTGCGGCTATTTCCCGGTCCGCAAAAAAACTCAAATCAAAATTCTCCTTTGGGTCGGCAGCTATGCCATAAGGCAAAAAATCCAATTTCTCCGCTATATAAAGAGCCCTGGGCAAATGAAACCCGTTGGTTACAACCATAAGTTCATTTGCCATTTTTTTATTTTTCAAAGACCTGAAAGAACGCAGCGTGTTCCGGCCCTCGTAATCCCTAATAAGATTGGATGCATCAATATCGGAATTAACCGTCAGATATTCATACATAACATCCACATCGCTGAAGCAACCCTTTTTCGCCGGACACCCGGACAAAATAAATCTGGCGGCCGGCCTTCTCTTATGAATGGCAATCGCCTTATCCAGCCGTGCCTTCAATAGCGGAGTCATAGACGTTCTGACCAGCGCCCCTAAAACGATACAATATTCCACGCGTTCGGGAACATCGTCTATTTCAGCCATATGTTTGTTTGCAGCCTCATCTATTCTTATCTGCCTATATCCCCAGACAAGCATGGGCCGAAACAAAATAAATATTTTATGCAAAAATTTCATAGGCACCCCTTCGGACTCTTAGATTTTCTTCATAATGTTTTCCAGTTCTTCACGATAAAACACGCCGCCGCTTATGGTCGCATATAACTGCTGGATAGGCGTAAAGGCTACCGGAAAACCGTTACCTTCGACTATTGCCGGTCCGTCTTCTGTCAGTGCGATATCCCAGCCAATGAGCGTAATCTCGGGGAAAAGAGCCGCCGCCTCTTCAGCGGCTTTCATGATTTCATCCTTAAAAGGCACTGCAATATCCTTGAAGCGCACATTTGCAGCTTCATTCATCTCCTTCATCCGTGATTCGCGTGAGAGGAACCAGTTTCTCCCGCCAACCACCCCTTCGTCCAAGGCATCAGTGATAATTCTTCCGCTCTCCGGATCTACCAACATAACAAAAGCATTACGCATGTCAATGCTTTCGCCCTTCCTGCCAAACCGGGCCAGCCAGTGCCAGCAGGCTTCATATGTGCCGTCAGCCGCTTTGACCGTGTGCACCCTTATTGTATTGACACAATCAGGATTTATTCGCGACCATTCATGATGCTGATGAATATATTCCTCAATAATATAGAGCGAGTTTCTTTTGTAATCGGCAAATACCTTCTCCAATTTCTCCTTATTGGGCAATCCCGTCAATTGTTCCCGCTCGATATCAACGACGTTAACCTGATTGCCCATGGCCGAGTTGTAAACCTTGACTACGATTTTCTTATGCCGATTGACAAAAGAATAAAAATCTTCAAAATCACAATGACGCAAATCCAAAAACTCGCGTTTTAGAAGATGCGGGGGCAGCCGCCTCAGCGTCGTGCCCTTATCGCGCAGAATTTTCTGCGCCCCCAGGTCATTATTTATCTTATTTTCGATAACATCCACGTATTCGCCATAAGAAACATATGATGCCAGATTGGCAAAAGGAATACTGTCCAAACCCCACTTTAAATAATCCGCCGTCTTTATCCCATATTTGTGTTTCTTATGGAGATAATCATATAAAGTAAGAACAGGATTCTGCTTTTTAGCGAAAAAAAAGATCACCGCTTTAAATTTTTGCCATTCTCTGACAATACCCATAAATCAAATCACTCCATATTCACCAGTGGACAGTGGGGACGAGTGGACACTCAAAAAGTTGACAAAAAAGGAACGTCCCCGGTGTCTCCCCCAAACGGTAACAACCGGGACTGAGGAAGCAGCCACCACAGCACAACCGCCCCAACCGGTGATCCAGAAGATCCAGCCACCCGTTCCGCAGGAAAAGCCACTGCGGGTAGTCTGGCCACAAGATTTTTACTACTATGCCTACAACGGCGAACCTTATTACAGCCTGTTGCTACCCAAAGATTTTGGCAGCGATACTATTGCAGGCCTGCCGGCAGTTGGCCCCATGCTGATGCGTGCCCAAAGCATCATTGTGATGTTGACTTTCGACGCCGCAGCCAGCGACCCTGCTAAAGCCCGTGTTTTCAGCGACGCTGTTAAAAACCGGGTGCAGATACCGCTGCCGCCCTTAGGGCCCAATCAGGAATATGCC
>JAAYIB010000076.1 GCA_012744295.1 Acholeplasmataceae bacterium | reverse complement strand
CGGCTTTGCAGCTGGAGGCGAATTTCATGAACAGGACTTTCCGCGTGAAGGCCCTGATTCCGATTGATTCCAAGGACGGCAGCAGCTTTAAGCGCGTGCAGGGCGTTGGCGTTTCCGCTCAGATTGACGTTAAAATTTAAATAAGGAGAGTGACGATGCCTTTGGCTGAGAATGAAACTTTGGTGGATATTGAACGCGAGGCCGAAAAAATCTGCCTTTGGGGTGCGGCCCGTGCGGGCGTGATTGTCGTTGCGCCGCTTGTCGGCACCATGGCACTGATGGCCAACGAGGTCTATATGATTATGCGGCTCGGTGAGCTGCGGGGAGTCAAGCTGGAGGAAAGCACGGTACTTGGTCTCTTGTATTCGCTCGGCGGCTCCTTCGTGGGACAGACGCTGGTGACGCTGATTCCGCTTGCGCCTGTGCAGGTGCCCGTCGGCATAGCCGTTACCTACGGCGTGGGCAAGGTTGCGAACGCCTGGCTGCGCGCCGGTCAGCCGGAGGACATCGCCCAATTCAAGGAGATTTTTGAGGCGGCGCGGGACGAAGGCATGGCCCGTTTCAGGGAAATTGCGGGACTCGAGTGCAAGGACGAGCCCCTGGGCGACGAGGGCAGGAAGTTCAGCCTCGAGCCCGAAGCTATTTTCAAAAATATCAGGGAAAAGGCCGACGCGGCGGCAGATAAGGTCGAGGGTACCATCAGCGAGGCCATGGCGTGGCTGAGACCATTGCAGGAAAAGAGCCTGCGCTGGCTTTCGGCGCAGAAGTGGGAGGAGCTCGGCCGTGGCGGCCTGACGCTGCCGTACGAGGAGATAGCTTCTTATCTTGAAAGCGCGCTGAAAGGCAGCGGCTTTGACTTCAGGAGCATCGGCTATCATGAAGACGGGGCGATTGCGCTCGAGCTTTCCGGCGAAAACTTAGACAGCTTTACGCTTTATAGCCTTACCGATGAATTCATTGTAAGGAAGGACAAGGCCTATGCCAGGCTGCGTCTTGCGGATTTTACCGTCGACAGGGAGAAACTGCCCGGCAAACTTGTGCATCTTGTCGGAAGCAAGCTGATACTGTCGGTGGTAAACAGAATTTTTGACGAGACCGTTCTCGAAAACGAAGCGTTGGTTTGTACTTATGCGGGCGGCGTGCTGGAAATTTCCTTCACGGAGCTTATGCTGGCCAGCAAATTTACGAAGACTATGATTATGGGCAAAAATATTCTTGACGCGGTCGAGTTTGTGGCGTTGATTCCCACTCCTCGTGGGCTTGTGATCAAAAGCAGGTTTGATCTTTAAAAAGAAAAATGCTGGCCGCAAAAGCGGCCAGCATTTTATTTTCAGACAATTATTTGATGGTTCCGTCCACGCCTTCGACAAACCAGTCGAATTTAAGCATTTCCTCATCGGTCATAGTCTTGCCTGCGGCAACCTTGACTGTTCCCGACTGATCCTTAAGCGGGCCGGCAAAAACCTTCAGGCTGCCGTCAATAATTTTAGCCTTGGCAGCATCGGTGATTTTCCTTGTTTCCTCGCTGACGGGAGAACCGTAAGGGGCAATGTCGACTACCTTGTCCTTCATGCCGCCCCAGTAGGCACCGGACTTCCATTTGCCTTCCTGGATTTCCTTGATGACGTTGACGTAGTAAGGTCCCCAGTTCCAGACGGAAGCTGTCAGGGAAGCCTTGGGTGCGGCTTTGGACATATCCATGTCATAGCCTATTCCGTATACGCCTCTTTCCTCGGCAGCCTGCTGCGGTCCCGGTGTATCCTGATGCTGGGCGATGACGTCCGCGCCGAAGTCGATCAGGGTCAGGCCGGCTTGTTTTTCGCCTGCCGGATTGTACCAGGTATTGGTCCAGACTACCTTGACCTTGGCGTTCGGATTAACGGAGCGTACGCCGAGCGTGAACGCGTTGATGCCGCGCACGACTTCCGGAATCGGGAACGCCGCGACATAGCCGATAACGTTGGTCTTGGTCTGTTTGCCGGCAACGATGCCGGTCAGATAGCGGGACTCGTACATGCGTCCGAAGTATGTGCCTACGTTTTTGGCTGTCTTGTAGCCCGAGCAGTGCAGGAAGGTAATATCGGGATATTTCTTCGCAACGTTGATGGTTGGATCCATAAAGCCGAAGCTGGTTGTGAAAATAATCTTGTTGCCCTGGGATGCGAGCTGGCTGATGACGCGTTCCGCGTCGGCGCCCGAGGGAACAGATTCAACAAAGCTCGTTTGTACGTTGGGCAGGTTTTTTTCGACATATTTGCGGCCAAGGTCGTGCGTCATGGAATAGCCGCCGTCATTGGCGGAGCCGATATAGACGAAGGCGACCTTTGTCTTTTCATCAGCCTTCTTCTCGGCGGGTTTTTTGTCGCCGCCGCAGCCGGCGAGTGCAAAGACGGCCATTATCAGTGCGAGGGCCAGTGCAAAGATTTTTTTCATGCAAAAACATCCCCTTAGAATTTATTTTATCGTTCCTTCCACGCCTTCGACAAACCAGTCGACCTTCAGCATTTCGTCATCGGTCATGACCTTGCCGGCGGGAATCTTTACATTGCCTGCCTGGTCCTTGAGCGGTCCGGCAAACACTTTCAGGGAGCCGTCAATGATTTTAGCCTTGGCGGCGTTCGTCAGTTTCTTGGTTTCTTCGCTTACGGCGGGTCCGAAGGGGGCGATGTCAACGACCTTGTCCTTCATGGAGCCCCAGTAGGCGCCGGCTTTCCACTTGCCGTCCGTCACCTGTTTGATGGCGGAGGCATAATATTCGCCCCAGTTCCAGACAGCGGAAGTAAGGGAGGCCTTTGGAGCGGAACCGGACATGTCAACGTTGTAGCCGATGCCGAATTTGCCTCGTTCCTCGGCAGCCTGCTGCGGGCCTGGCGTATTCTGATGCTGGGCAATTACGTCGGCACCGGCGTCAAGCAGCGTCAGCGCAGCCTGCTTTTCCGTCGCGGGATTGTACCAGGTATTGGTCCAGAGCACTTTGACCTTGACGTCCGGATTGACAGATTTCGCACCGAGTGTGAACGCGTTGATGCCGCGCACGACTTCGGGAATCGGGAAGGCCGCGACATAGCCGAGTACGTTCGTCTTGGTCTGCTTGCCTGCCACGATGCCGGTCAGGTAACGCGCCTCGTACATGCGTCCGAAATAATTGCCGACATTAGGCGCGGTTTTGTAACCCGAGCAGTGCAGGAAAGTTACGTCGGGGTACTTTTTGGCTACGTTCAGGGTCGGATCCATGTAGCCGAAGCTGGTTGTGAAAATAATCTTGTTGCCTTGGGAAGCAAGCTGGCTGATGACGCGTTCGGCATCGGCACCTTCAGGCACGGACTCCATGAAGCTTGCCTCGACGTTGGGCATCGTCTTTGCGACATGCTGGCGGCCAAGGTCGTGAGCCATGGAATAGCCTCCGTCTTTGGCCGAGCTGACATAGACAAAGGCAACCTTTGTCTTTTCGGCAGCCTTTGTGTCCGCCCCCTTTTTGGCATCGCTGCCGCAGCCCGCGAGCGCGGTTCCTGCGACGACGGCGGCCAGGGCGAGGGCAAATAGTTTTTTCATGTAAGGACCTCCTTCTGCTGTCTGCTATTATCAGATTAATTGTAACAACTGATTGTAAGGAAAGCAACACAAATAAAGGCGGATAAAGGAAAAGACTTGTAAAAAAAGGCGTATCAGTAGATAATTATCATGTACGGTTTTTCACGATACGAGCTGCCGCAGGGGCAGCGGGACGGAGCGGCATGGAGCAAAGAACAGAAAGCAAGGCCGACAATCACAAATTTCTGAAGGGGACGCTGATTCTTACGATTTCGAGCGTCGTGGTCAAGGTCATCGGCTCGCTGAACTGGATCATCCTTTCGCGCGTCATGGGCGGCGAGGGCATCGGTCTTTACCAGATGGGTTTTCCGATTTACCTGATGGCCATCACGGTTTCTTCAGCGGGTATACCTGTCGCAATTTCCATCATTACGGCCGAGAAGCTCGCGCAAAAGGACTATCGTGGCGCGCAGAGGGTTTTTTACATATCGCTACGGCTGCTGTTCGTGACTGGACTGGTCTTTTCTTCGGCACTTTTATTCGGGGCGGGCTGGCTGATCGAGCATAATTGGATTCGTGACGGACGGGCCTACTATTCCATTATTGCCCTGGCGCCTGCGGTTTTTTTCGTAACCTTTCTTTCCAGCTTCCGCGGCTATCTGCAAGGCTGGCAGATAATGACGCCCACCGCGGCTTCGGAAATAGTCGAGCAGTTGACGCGTGTCGTCACGATGATATTTTTTGCGAGCCTTTTTCTGCCGCGCGGACTTGCCTATGCCGCAGGCGGAGCCAGCATGGGAGCCGGCGTCGGGGCTTTTTGCGGACTCCTGGTGCTGTGCTGGTTTTATGTGCGCCTGAAAAAACAGTTTAAGGCGGAAATTGAAAGACAGGTTGTCGCGGTTTCGCAGGAAACGGCCTGGCAGGTCATTAAGAGGCTTGTACGGCTGGCTCTGCCGGTTTCCTTGTCAAGCCTGATGCTGCCGGTTGTCGCGAACCTTGACCTTCTGATTGTGCCCGCGCGCCTTGAAACAGCCGGCTTCAGCGTCAGCGGGGCTACCGAGATGTTTGGCTATCTGACAGGCATGGCGGTGCCGCTGGTCAACCTGTCGACCATCCTGACGGCGTCGCTGGCGATAAGCCTCGTGCCCGCTATTTCGGAGTCACGCATCACAGGTGACAAGGCGGGTATCAAGACGAAGCTGGAGACAGCCTTCAGCGTGACTTCGATTATCACGATTCCCTGCATGGTGGGTCTTTTTCTATTGGCACAAAAGGTAGCTGCCATGATTTACAACGCGCCTAACGCCGCCCCGGCTATAAAAACGATGAGCACGGCAATCTTCATGCTCGGCCTGCACCAGGTCAGCACGGGAATACTGCAGGGACTTGGCAGGACGGTTATTCCGGTCATCAATATGGCCGCTGCCGCAGCAGTTAAGGTTATCCTGAGCTGGACGCTGACTGCCATACCTGCTCTTGGCATTAAGGGAGCGGCCTGGGCAACGGTTGCCGACATCGGCGTCGCAGCAGTTTTGAATCTTTACTTCATCTATAAGTACACCGGCTTTGCCTTGTCCTTCGGCAAAGTTTTCAAACCGTTTTTGGCCTCCGCCATCATGGGTGCCGGCGTCGTAGGCGTTTTGGCATTGACGCCGACGTGGGGCGCCTGGAACATCCTGGCCGCAATCCTTGTAGCCGTTCCGCTTTATGCCGGCAGCTTGATCGCCCTTGGCGGACTTGCCCGGGAGGAAGCGGAGGAACTGCCGTTTATCGGACGCAGGCTGCTGTTTTTCGGGCAAAAATTAGGAATCTATAAGTGATTGAAAGTGTTGATAATTTTACACAAAAAACGAAAAAGTCTTTTTGTGCGTTCACCCTTGGCGCAATAATTTGATTAATTTTGGAAATTGTGCGATAATGGGAAGGCATTTAGGAGGGATTTTTTTAAGATGGAACAGCAGGAAAAACATACGCCTAATCAGGAATATTGCTTCGCGATTGCCCGTCCGGGCAAAGGTACGAGGGTATTCCGGCTAAAAAAACAAGCCGCGCTTGCATTATGTGTAGCAGTGCTTGTTCTTTTAGGCGGATTTGCCAAATTTGCCTATGTCGCTTATTGTGCGAAGCAGGAACAGCAGGAGCTTCTCACTTATCGAGCCCAGTATGCCCGTCAGGAGGAAAAGCTGCAGGCACTCCTGGCCGAAAACGAAAAAATCCAAAAAAGTCTTGCGCAGGTAGCCTCTCTGGAGGCTGAAGTCCGCAGAACCCTTGCCCAGGACGGGGAAAGCGTTTCCCGTGGCAACATTGACCGCAAATCGAGGGAAAGCGACCTGAGGGGACAAGGCGGGCCGGGTAAGTTTGGTCTGCAGAATCTTGACGTGGTCGCCATGCAGCAAAAAAATCTGGCAGAACGCATTGCCTTCAAAAATGAAAATCTCGGCAATATGCTGGAACAGCTTGAACAAAAAAGTTCAGTGCCGAATCTTTGGCCGACCGACAGCGGCGAACTGACATCACGATACGGATATCGCAGCGATCCCTTTGGTTATGGCACCGTCTACCATGACGGCATAGACATTTCCGGGTCCTACGGCGCCCCTGTTTACGCGGCGGCCGCCGGTGACGTGGAGGAAGCCTGCTGGAACGGCGGTTATGGCCGCTATATCAAGATTTCCCACGGCAATGGTTACGAAACGGCCTATGCCCACCTAAGTTCCATCGACGTACATGTCGGCAGGCAGGTTAAGAAGGGCGAGATCATCGGTTACCTCGGGAACAGCGGTTACAGTACCGGTCCGCACCTGCATTTCGAGGTATTGGTTTATGGAAGGACGACGGATCCCCTGAAGCTGTTGAATTATTGATTTTTAAAATACCTTTTAAAAGGCTCCCTCAGGGGAGCCTTTTTTGTGCCAAAAACAAAATAATGCAAATATTCTCATAAGAAAAGAGGAGTTCGTTGAAACATGTAGAAGATATGCAGAAATGAGCTTCCAATTCGGGTTATTGCATTATAAGTTTTTCTTATGATATGTATTTGTATCTGATATTATACGAATACTAAGCTCAGCAGTAGAATGATTATGACAAGGCTCGCGCCAATAGAGTCATACTTGGATTTTTGCGTAATGAAGAGAAGGCAGGAGCAAGGAACAAGCTGCCTAAAACTATATTCGGAACTTTAAGACGTTCTTTTGGCTTTTCGGAACAGAAGCTGATCTGTGTTGGTTCTCCCCGGCAGGGGAAGGCCCTCGCCGGTTTTGTCGTTATGGCAAAAAAAATAAAAAGGAGCTTTGTTTAAGGTAGGCGTTAATAAAAAACAAAGGGGGAAATCTTATGTCTGACCAAGGTAAAATCGTTGAAGCTGAAAACCCGGTAATGCGAATAGGCTCGACACTTACGCGCTTGTCCATGAAGTACATGCCTGACCCGAGTATTTTTGCCGTTGTCTTGACCTTGTTCTCATTCTTGCTGGGTGTATTTGTTGCTGGCGTGGAACCGATCAAGATGGTCCAGCACTGGTACAAGGGCTTATGGAGTCTCCTGACTTTTGCGATGCAGATGGCACTCATCATCATTACGGGTTCCGCTGTATCGGAAGCGCCTCTGACGAAAAAATGGATACAGAGCATTGCGGGGATGGCTAAAACCGGCAAACAGGCGGTTTGGCTCGTCACCTTTGTTTCGGTTCTGGTCTCTTATCTGCACTGGGGACTCAGCCTGATCGTAGGTGCCTTGCTGGCCAAGGAGCTGGCACGCGAGCTGCGCATCAAGAACATTCCTTTTGAATACGGCCTTATCGGTGCCGGCGCCTATGTCGGCCAAATGACCTGGCACGGTATGCTGTCGGCTTCAATCGGCCTTCTGATAGCGACACCTGGGCATTTTCTGGAAGGCAAAATCGGCATCGTCTCGATGTATGACTACATGTTCAATCCGATGAACATCGTTGTCACGATTGCCCTCTTGATTTTCCCGCCGCTGTTCGCCTCGATGGTGCACCCGAAACCGGAAAGCATCTCTCCTTTGAGCGAGGACAGCCTGAAGGCGATAGAGCTTGAAAGCAGCACGGTCTCGGAAATGCCCAAGGACGCAACCTTCGGTGAAATTCTTAACCACAGCTCGATTCTGGCGGGACTGCTCGGCCTTTTGGGCATGGTTTACGTTGTCTGGCACTTTGCGACCAAGGGCTTTTCGCTTGACATCAACCTCGTTAACGCCATTTTCATGTTCCTGGGCATCATCATGCACAAGAATATCGCAAGCTACCTTAAGGCAGTCAAGGCGGCAACGCCGGGTGTGGCGGGCATTATTTTTCAATTCCCGCTCTACGCGGGCATCATGGGCATGATCCAGTACTCCGGCCTTGTCGACATGCTGGCAAATCTGATGGTCAGCATCAGCACTCCGACTACTTTCTATCTCTGGACTTTCCTCAGCGCGGCCCTCATCAACATGTTCGTACCGTCGGGCGGCGGCCAGTGGGCGGTACAGGGGCCGGTTGCCATCAATTCGGCCATGATGATGGACGCCAATATCATCAAGACTTGTCTTTCCGTGGCCTACGGCAACATCTGGACAAATATGGCGCAGCCTTTCTGGGCTTTGGCTCTTTTAGGCGTTACGGGACTTAAGGCTCGCGAAATTATGGGCTATTCCATCGCGATCATGCTGATGAGCGGCTTTATTTTCATCATCGGCGTAACATTCTTACCGGTATAAGGAGGGAAGAAAATGAAAGAATTGACAATTGCCCGGGCGCATCAGCTGATGCAGGACAAAAAAATTACGGCGGTGCAGCTGGCGGAATACTATCTGGACAGAATCGAAAAGTTTGACAAAAAGGGACCCAAGCTGAATTCGATCATCCTGATTAATCCAAACGCCTTGCAGGAAGCAAAAACGCTGGACGAGAGGTTCCTGAAGGAAGGTTTCGTCGGGCCGCTGCACGGCATACCGGTAATTCTTAAGGACAACTGCGAAACTTATGACATGCCGACGACGGCAGGCGCGATTGCCCTGAAGGGTTTCGAGTCGAAAAAGGACGCTTTTCTGGTCAGGAAGCTAAGAGATGCGGGTGCCATAATTCTCGCAAAATCGAACCTGCACGAGTTTGCCATTTGGGGTGAAACCATCAGCTCCATCCAAGGCCAGACGCTGAATCCTTACGATTTGACAAGAACTCCGGGCGGCTCGTCCGGAGGCACCGGTGCGGCGATTGCGGCTGATTTCGGTATTGTCGGCATCGGCAGCGACACCATAAATTCCGTGCGCTCGCCATCTTCAGCCAACAGTCTCGCCGGCATCAGGCCGACGATGGGCTGCGTCAGCAGGGGTGGAATCGTGCCTTATTCGATGACGCAGGATACTGCCGGCCCCATTTGCCGGACAGTCGAGGATGCCGCCAAAACTCTTTCGGTGATTGCGGGCTATGACAGCGAAGACCCGTTGACAGCCTGGTCGTTTCCGCATCGCGGAACCGATTACTCCAAGGGCTTGGAAAAGGGCGGGCTTGAAGGCAAGAGAATCGGTGTCTTGAGGAGCTTCTTCGGCAAGGAGGAAGTCAACCGGGAGGTCAACGCCGTCGTCAACGCGGCCATTGCCCAGATGCACGCGGCGGGTGCCGTTATCGTCGAAATCAAGGAGGATGTAAATTCCGCCTGGCTGACTTCCGAAGTCAGCGTTCACCTTGACGACTTCGCAGATCATCTGACGGCTTATCTTTCTGCCATACCGGCCGACAAGGCAGCGGTGCGCTCGTTGAAGGACATTTATGAGAAGGGCCTGTACCATCCTGTCGACAGGGAAAACATCGAAACCGCAATCAAGCTCACAACCAAGTCGCCGGAATACGACAAGAAAATTCTGCGTCAGGCGCAGGTCAAAAACACCATTATGAAGATTATTGCCGACTACGCGCTTGACGCCATTGTTTATCCGCATCAGCAGCAGCTTGTCTGCAAGGTGGGGAGTTCTCAGAAACAGCGTAACGGAGTTCTTTGCTCTGTAACCGGCTTCCCGTCCGTAATTGTGCCGGCAGGCTTTTCGAAGCCTGACAGCGATGCGCCGGGCGGAGTGCCGATCGGCATGGAATTCATCGGAGAGCCTTGGTCGGAGAGGCGCCTGATCGGGATTGCCTATGCCTTTGAACAAGCCACTCATTACAGACAATCTCCGCAGCCGGCAATATTCGGTTAAGCGGAAACCAAAAACAGCATAAAAGCCGCCGGGGAATTTCCCGGCGGCTTTTCGCCGTCTGTGCAAAGTTTGTTCTTTCTTCCCGCGGACATATAGTATAATGAAAGGGAATAAAATAATTACGGGGTGAAGACAAGTGGACATGAAGACATTGAAGGAACTCGGCAGGCAAAAATTCGGCAAGGTCTGCCGTGTTTGCCCCGTTTGCGACGGACGCGCCTGTGCGGGTGAAATCCCGGGAGCGGGCGGCGTAGGGACGGGCAAGGCGTTTTGGAACAATTTGAGCGCTCTTGGCGAGGTAAGGCTGCGCCAGCGTATCATCCACGAAGTACACAAGCCTTCGACCGGGTTTTGCCTTTGGGGAAGGCAGCTTGCCATGCCGATTCTGGCGGCGCCGATTGGCGGTATTGCCTTTAACTGGAACGGCTATGTTTCCGAGCGTGAGTACGCGCGGATGGTGATTAACGGAACACGCAGGGCGGGTTCCATGGGTATGGTGGGCGACGGCCGGCTTGCGGAGATTTATGACAGCGGCATCGACGCGATAGCGGCAGCGGAAGGCTGGGGCATTCCGACAATCAAGCCCCGTCCGAACGAGCAGATTATCGAGCTCGCGGCCAGGGCCGAGGAAGCCGGGGCAGCAGCGGTTGCCATCGACGTCGATGCCGCGGCTCTGCTCAACATGACCATATCGGGCCAGCCCGTCGGTCCGAAGACGCTTGGGGAACTCGAGGAGCTGAAAAAATACGTGAAGCTGCCGCTGGTCGTGAAGGGCGTCATGGATGTTGAAGATGCCGTAATGTGTGCCCGGGCAGGCATTGACGGCATCGTTGTATCAAATCACGGCGGCCGGGTGCTTGACCATACTCCCGGCACGGCCGAGGTTCTGCCGAAGATTGCTTCCGCCTTAGGCGGAGAGATGCTGGTCCTCGTCGACGGCGGCATCCGCACGGGGTTTGATGTCTTGAAGATGCTGGCGCTCGGGGCGGACGCCGTGCTGCTTGGCCGTCCGATAACCCAGGCCGGTGCCGGCGGCGAGGAAGGTATCGAGTTTCTGCTGAATTACCTCGCAAGCGAGCTTGCAGCCGCCATGATTATGACAGGTGTCAGCGATTTGGGCGCCGTAAGCAGTGAGATTATTTACAAGCCGTAAGGATAGAAAAAGAAAAAAGCGTTTGCGGTCCGAAAACCGCAGACGCTTTTGCTTTTTGTTTAGGATTTCCACAAACCGTGGAGGTTGCAATACTCGTAGGCGCTGATCACCTTGTCTCCCGGTGAAAGCACGAAGACTGCTTCGGGGGCATCGCCCGGTTTTAGAACCTTGCGCTCGCCGCCTTGTTCCGTCTGGAGGTATACCCACTGAATAAAATGCTCGGGAACCATCGGATGGGCAACGCTGCTGACTTTTACCGTGACGGTATTTCCGTCAATCGTGATTACGGGTACGTGTTTCTCTACTGAAGCGTCAACGGTATTGGGAATCAGCTCCGTCATTTTCTCGCCGCAGCAAACCATGGGTACGCCGCTGTCATGGAGCACGCCTACAAGATTGCCGCAATGTTTGCACAGCATAAATTTTACTTCGTTCATCAAAATCCCTTCTTTCCATATATAGTTGCGGGTCGGTGGGCCGCATAGCCAAGATTGCCCTTTGTGCTTCCGATTGGTAAGCTTTGCGGGCTTTCACCTTGTACCTATTCGCCAGATGAGCGCAAAATCCTTTTTCTGCAGCCTGTGAATCCAAATATTATCCTATAATAATCTTTATTGTTTACAATTAGGAAACAAATTAAATAATAGATGCTAAATTTGACTTGTCAACGACAATAAATTAGAATATGTTGTAACAGGAAGTCGTTTGTTTTTTGAATTTCCGAGGAAAGGTGGTTGAAGTTATGACAGATTTATATGACATAGCGATCATCGGCGGCGGACCGGCCGGTCTCTCGGCAGCGGTCACCGCGAGCGTCCGCAACAAAAAAGTAATTGTTTTCGATTTCAGTAATTTCAGCCCCCGTCTGCGCAAGGCACATCTGGTCAGCAACTACCTCGGTCTGCCTGATATTACCGGTCAGGAACTGATGGAGAAGTTTGTGGCGCACGCGCTTAGCTTTAAACCGACGCTGGTAACCGAGAAGGTGATTTATGCCTCGGAAGGCGAAGGTCACTTTACCCTTGGGACTGCAAGTGGTTTCTTTAATGCCAAAACTATTATCTTTGCCGTTGGCGCCTCATCTTCGGAAACAGTTTCCGGGGAAAAGGAGTTTCTCGGCAGAGGCGTCAGCTACTGTGCCACCTGTGACGGCCATTTCTTTAAAGGAAAGAAAATTGCCGCCATTGTCAACGTGCCGGGCGCTCTTGAAGAAGTTGACTTTTTGGCAGAGCTTTGTGAAAAAGTCTATCTTATGCCCCGCTTCAAAATCGAAGGTGAACTGAAGCACGAAAACATAGAGGTCATAGCAGAGTATCCTGACGAAATAACAGGAACGGACAGAGTGACGGGTCTTAGAACGCCGCACGGCTACTATCCCGTCAATGGCGTTTTTATCTTTCGTGAATCCGACCCGGTAGACTCGCTTTTTCCGGATATCTTGCTGAAGGGCAAGTCGGTTGCGGTTGGTGAGGAAATGGAAACGAGCGTCGAGGGCATCTTCGCCGCAGGCGACTGCACGGGCCATCCCTGGCAGATCAGCAGGGCGACGGGGCAGGGAATAGTTGCGGCCTTAAGCGCCGTCAAGTATTTGTCGCAGCTTAAATATTGAAAAGATTATAAGCAAAACGCTTCCGGAGTTGTTTTCCGGAAGCGTTTTTTATTTTATCTGTGAAAGTATCTTTTCATCATTTATAATCTGCTCAAGCCGCTTTAGAATTTCCAAATTATAGTTTTTCAATGTGCCTTCCCGCTTCAGCAGCGAGAGGGCCACGTTGACGTTATTCTGCCTTTCGGCAAGTATAAGCGCGAATCTGTTGACAATTAGCAGGATATCGGCTTCTACGCCCATGCCGGCAAGGGCTATAACTTCTTTTTCCGCTGTGCAGTCTTCGCCTTTAGCCGCTTTGACTGTGTAAGTCAGGACCGGCTGCAGCCATTTGCCGAGCTTAAGGTCTTGCAGTAGGGACAGGGTTGCCTCCTTGCCTTCGGTTTCGTCCGTGACTGCGATTGCACCGAAATATTGGAGCATAATGGCTGCCTCGAGCCTTTCCGTCGCTTCTTCGCTTAAACTCAAATTGTCCGCAAGCTTTAAGGCATAAAGGCATTCTGTCGTAATCAGGTCGAGATAACGTTCGTTGCCGATGGCTGCCATTGTCTTGTACAGAGCCTTGACAACGCCTGCGCGCGGCTCCATCGTGTCTCCGCTGACTTTTTCCCTCAGAAGCTTGTTGATGATGGCCTGCAGCTCCTCGTAATTAATCGGTTTGACGAGAAAATTGTCGGCGCCAACCTTGAAGCCGTGTATGCGGTCTTCGATATCGCTGAGGGCCGTCATCATGATAACGGATATATTCCTGGTCAGGCGGCTGCCCTTTAATTCCTTGCAGACTTCGTATCCGCTGAGGCCTGGCAGCATGACGTCGAGCAGGATTATATCGGGACATTCATGCCTTACGGCATCGAGGCAGCCTCTTCCTTCGGAAGCTGCAATCACGGTATGCCCCCAGCTTTCAACCACGTCCTTGACGAGCTCGCGAATCTGCTCGTTGTCGTCAACAACTAAAATCTTACCCATTTTTCAACCTCGTTTCATTATTGTCGGAAACAATGCCTTAGCTTTTGGCAAGCGGAATGGTAAAGATGATTTCCGTACCCTCTCCTTGTTTGCTTCTGAGAAAAACTTGCCCGTCATGCATCTCGACCAGTTTTTTTACAATCGGCAGGCCGAGCCCCGTTCCCCCGTAACGCTTGTCATAATTGCTTTCCACCTGTTCGAATTCGCTGAAGACATGATGGAGGTCCCCGGGAGCAATGCCGATGCCTGTATCGCGAATGATTACCTCCAGTTTGTCTGCCCGCTTGAAAATGCGTATTTCAATCTTACCGCCTGAGTCCGTAAACTTAATGGCGTTTGACAGCAGGTTGTAAAAAATCTGGGTGATTCTTTGCGGATCGGCATAAACCGTGAAATCGGCAGGTTCGATACGCGTCGAAATCGTCAGTTTCTTGTTCTTGATCAGGTTCTGCACGTTTTTGACGACGTCAGACACCAAAACGGCAATGGAAAACTCCTGTTTTTTCAAAGTCATCTTGCCGGACGCCATCTTGGACAGGTCGAGCAGGTCGTTAATCAGCTGCAGAAGATGATTGGCGCAGTCGGAGATGCTGTGGACGTACTTGTTCTGCTTCTCTGTCAGTTTGCCGAAATAATTGCCGCCCAGCACGTCTGACGCATTGATGATGACGCTGAGAGGTGTTCTGAGCTCATGGCTGAGATTGGCCAGGAACTGTGACTTCGTGACATCAAGCTTTTTGAGCTCGGCGACTACCGTCTGCAGATGCTGGGTTCTTTCCGTAACAATCAATTCGAGGTTGTCGTTTGTTTCCTTCAGTGTTTCGGAAAGCTCTTTCTGTTTGTTGTGTTCTTGTTTCAGGCTCATCAAATAGGCCGCTCTTTCTTCTTCGGCCTTGTTCAGGTTGTACATGAATTCCCTGAAAGATTCCAGCAGGATGACGCTTTCGTCCTCAGTAGAGCTCGTCTCGGCGGGCGAGGTGCCCAAATGCTTTCTGCCGTAATTTTTGACCAGCTTTGTTACGGAGATGATTGGCGCGCTGATGTTGTGGGCGAGAACCTGTCCCAGCAGCAGCATGACGATAAGGCAAATAAAGATGATTGCGAGAGTTATCCATCTGTTATCCGTTACCATCGAGGCGAAGCGGTTTTCCTCAATGCCGACGCTGAGGTAGCCGACTACGCTGCCATCGATGTTCTTGATCTCCCGGTCTAAAAAGATGTAACTGGCGCCCTTGATCTGGGTTGTGCCGAAAAATTGTCCCTTGGTAAAATCCGATGGAGAGCCTTTGGTGGCCCTGGTGCCGACGAGCTCTTTGATCTCTTCGCCTTCCGTTGCCTTGGTGGCAACGCGCACGCCTTCAACCGAAAGCACGAGGAAGCCTTCCGTTGCTCTTGAACTGATGTAGTCGGGGAAATAATAGTCGCTGTTCGCTATATCCGCCACAATCAGCGCCCCGCTTACGGAGTCATTGTTTCCGGAAGCCATGATCGGCACAATCGTGAGCTCGATCAAAGCTTTCCTGAGATATATGTCCTGCCCTGTAATGCCTTCGTCCAACTTGACAGAAAAGTCGTTGTACTCCTTGCTGTTTTCAGCAAAAAGTTCTTCCAGCGCGACAACGTCAGTGGTCTGTATGGCTGCCTGCCTGCTCAAGGCTTTCTTCACAAGCTCTCCGATTTTGCCCTGGCCGTTGTACTTGATGTTCGGCGAAACATTCGCCAGGGTTTTGTTTTCGGCAGTAACAACTAATGCATAATCAATGTTCTTGTAATAGTAGCTCTGGAGTCGCTGCAAATCGTTGGTTAAGCGGAAAGAATCGCTGGATGAGAGCGCATCCCTGATGGAATCGTCCTCAACGAAGAAGCCGCAGACCTTGCGGATGTCGCTCCTGCGTTCCGCCATATCGCTGCTGACTATTTCCAGGGTCGAATTCAAGTACTTCTGTTCTTCAGCCTTCAGCTGGCCGTTAAGCACGATGTTGGAAACAAGCATCAAAAGTGACATGGGCAGAATAATCAGGGCGGCAATGAACAAGGCAAGTTTGTTTTTAATACTCATCTTTGTTTCCGCCGCTTCCGCCGTAGTATTTTACCAAAAGCTGCATCCTGTCGTGCAGGTTCAGCTTTGCCAGAATGTTGCTGACATGCGTCTTGACGGTACGTTCGCTGATAAAGAGCTCGTCGGCGATCTGCCTGTTGCTGAAGCCCTTGCAGACAAGTTCGACAATATCTTTTTCACGCAGGCTGAGACGCGAGTCGCGGTCCATGTCAAAATCACGGCTGTCTTTTCTTTCCTTAAGCTTGGTTTTTTCAAATACCGATAGATTAACGTTCAGCAGGCTGAGCGTTTCAGCCAGAAGCTCACCGAGTTCCTTCAGATCTTTACGCGTGATGACGGGCAGATGGAAACGTTCGCGCGTCTCGGGAGGCAGCTTGCTGCTCTCGTAGGTAGCACCGCTGACGTAGGCATAGGCTATAATCTGACCGTCAAAAAGCACGGGGCAGATGAAGCCGACCAGGCCGAACGGACAGGCGAAAAGCTTTACCTTGTCTTTGTCCGTAAGTCCTGACAAATGGTTTCTGCCCTCTTCCACGCAGCGTTCGCAATTATCCTTCTGGATGGCCGTGCAAAAAAGCGGATACTTGGAAAAAACGGTCAGGGGCTTGCCCTCGGTGTCAAAAAATGCCATGCCGACATTGTGTCTTTGCGAAAAGACATCCTGAAAGGTTTGCAGCTTTTCTTTGCCGAAAAACCTCAGCCATTCCTGTGTTGTAAAAATCCTGCCCATAATTTCACCTCGCTGCCGTATCAAAGGCAATTGCGGACAAGCCGTCAAGAGAGTCCGGGACCGCCCTGCCTGCCTGGTGCCGGGTAAGCATCCGCACCGTTACATGTTAAGTATATAGCTTTCCTATTGTGAGGGCAATAAGATAACGGTTGTATTAAAATCCTACAACCATAGTAGTAAGCCTTTAGTATTAATACTAAAGATGCAGTATGCCTAATAAAACCTGTAATATGTAGTGCTGTGGTAGCAAAAAGCTATAAACGCCTTTTGGTATTAAGCCTTAAGGCACAGGCGTAATAAAACTACGAAAATAATATGTCTTTGGTACAATGCTTCTATTGATGCAAAAAGTGTATCCTTGATACGTGGGTAAAGGGGGTGGTGCACATATTGTAAGGCCGCCGTAAGCGGTTCTTCCAACCGGGTATTCCGGCTATGAAAGCTGCTGCACGGTAAGACTCGTAGTAATACTAACTATTTTGTTTTTATGAAAAGGAGGCTTTATAGTGGGTGCAGATGTAAAGTGTCTATTATTGTTGGCTGTAGTTGCTTTATTCTTTGTTACGGAACTTATACCTTTGGCAGTTACCGCAATGGGCGGAGCCATTGCCTGCGGTCTGCTCGGCTTCATTCCAGTCAAGACAGTGTTCAGCGGCTTGTCCAACTCCACGGTTGTTCTTTTTGCCGGTATGTTCATAGTCGGTGCCGCCATGTTCCACACAGGTCTGGCACAAAAAATCGGTTCTACGGTCGTAAAGCTTTCCGGCACGGGCGAAAACAGCCTGATGTTCGGTATTATGCTTATAGGCTGCGCGCTTTCCGCAGTTCTTTCCAATACCGGTACCACGGCTTGCCTGATGCCGGTTGTTCTCGGTATCTGCGCAGCGGCCAAGATCCCTGCTTCCAGACAGTTGATGCCTTTGGCCTTCGCAGCCGGTTTGGGCGGCATCATCACTTTGGTCGGCACGCCGCCTAACATTATCGCGGCTGGCGCCCTCAGTGCAGCAGGTTTCAAACCTTTCTCCTTCTTTGAATTTGCCTGGATAGGCATTCCTCTTTCCTTTGCAGGTATTCTTTACATGATGTTCATCGGCAAGCACACTTTGCCGAAGAAAGCTCTCGATGCCGATCAGGAAATCGAGCAGGAAATCGAGGCCGGTCCTTCTGAAAACAAGACCAAACAAATGATCTCAGGCGCAATTCTTGCTGTCGTTATCGTTGTCATGGCACTGGATTTCAAATGGATCACGCTTGAGATGGCCGCCGTTATCGGCGCACTCGTCTGCGTACTGACCGGCTGTCTGACTGAAAAACAAGCTTACCAGTCCATTGACTGGGTTACCATCTTCCTGTTTGCAGGCATGCTGCCTGTTTCTACCGCGATGGATAAAACGGGCGCAGGCAAATTGGTTGCTTCCTGGACAGTCGGCATGATGGGCGGCAGTCCTTCTCCCCTCGTGGTTACGGCAATTCTGTTCCTGCTTTCCTGTACGCTGACGCAATTCATGTCCAATACGGCCTCGGCCGCATTGCTTTGCCCGATCGGCATCGCAATCGCGAAACAACTGGGCGCTTCCCCGCATGCAGTACTGATGGCGATCGCGGTTGCCGCATCCTGCGCATTCGCGACTCCTGTCGGAACTCCTCCGAACACTTTGGTGCTTGGCCCCGGCGGCTATCGCTTCAATGATTACGTCAAAGCCGGTACCGGCCTGGTTGTTGTCTGCTTTATCGTATCCATAATTGTCATTCCGATGGTTTGGCCGTTCTTCCCCGGTAAATAATTAGGAAAAAGGTCGGAGCCCACCGGCTGCGGCCTTTTCATTTTTCTTATGTTCACAGCGCTTTAAGGAGGCGACAGAATGAGTTCAGTAACAACCAATCCCTGGCTGATAGCAATCATTAACATGACGATTGTTTTTGCCGTGCTGTATTTCCTGGGGATACTGATGACGGTCATTCGCAAGGTTGACCCGACGAAACAAGGCTAAAGCATTCTGTTACATGTTTCATAAAAAAATTTAGAGGTGAGAAATTTGGACGCATTTATTACTGCCATAATGGCAATTTGGAATGATAGCGGTTTTGCCGCGTTTACAATGGGCAATGCTATCATGATGCTTGTAGGTATAGTGCTTTTATACCTCGCTCTTGGTAAAGGCTTCGAGCCGCTGCTGCTTTCCCCGATTGCCTTCGGCTGCCTTCTGGCGAATGTACCTAAGACCGGTTTCGAAACAGACCCCGGCGTAATGCAGGTCATACTCTACGGTATTCACCACGAAGTATTTCCTCCGCTGATTTTCCTCGGCGTTGGCGCGATGACGGACTTCGGCCCGTTGATTGCCAACCCCAAGACGCTGCTTTTAGGTGCCGCTGCCCAGGCGGGCGTATTCATTTCCCTTTTAGGTGCTATGTTCCTCGGCTTTACCGTGCAGGAAGCTGCCGCTATCGGTATCATTGGCGGCGCTGACGGCCCGACCGCAATTTACCTTGCAGCCAAAATGGCTCCGAACCTTCTTGGCGCCATTGCCGTTGCAGCCTATTCCTACATGTCTCTCGTTCCTCTGATCCAACCGCCTATTATGAAATTGTTCACCAGCGAGGCGGACCGCAAGATCGTTATGGAGCAGTTGCGCCCCGTAACGAAGTTTGAAAAAATCGTTTTCCCTGTTGTTACGACTATCGTTATCAGCCTGCTCCTGCCTCCGGTATGCGCCTTGATCGGCATGCTGATGCTGGGCAATCTCTTTAGAGAGGCCGGCTGCCTGGATCGTCTGTCCGATACTTCGCAAAACGCCCTGATGAATACGGTTACCATCATGCTGGCAACCGGTACCGGTTTGACCATGAAGGCTGAGAGCTTCCTGAACTACCAAACGATACTGATTATCTTCCTAGGCCTCGTTGCGTTTGCGGCCGGCACGGCTGCCGGCGTCATCTTCGGCCAAATCATGAAGACGATGACAGGCGGCAAGATCAATCCCCTCATCGGTTCTGCCGGCGTTTCAGCGGTTCCGATGGCGGCACGCGTATCCCAGATTGTCGGGCAGAAGGCAAACCCTGCCAACTTCCTGCTGATGCATGCCATGGGCCCGAACGTAGCAGGCGTTATCGGCACGGCAGTAGCTGCCGGCGCGATGCTCGCAATGATTGGACCTG
>JAAYIB010000075.1 GCA_012744295.1 Acholeplasmataceae bacterium | reverse complement strand
TTCATCAGCTCACCCCTCAACACGAAGATTGTCGGAAAATTGTCATTGATATATTCGCCTTCAAGGGTCCTATTCCTTTTTTATGCAAGAAAAAACCGTCAACTGAAAAATGCGTCTCAAGTAAGCAATTTATTTAAGCCGCATTTTCTCTTTGTCACAATTATAATCAGTCGCACCTGGTCCAGAGGCAATTGCTGCAGGTAAAGCAGCGCCCTTCCGGTCTTAAGGTTTTTTGGCCGCACTGCGGACATGCCAAAAGTCCGTTATCTTCTTCTGCGGCAGCCACGGCCTTCGCCCCTTCGCTCTTGACAGGCGGGCTCTTTTTTCTCTTTGCGGGCAAAGCCATGGCGTCTGTCTTGTAGACAGCCTCGATCGCTTCGGCAATCGCGGTGCCGCAGGAGTTGGAAACAGTAGTATCGCCCTTGGCTTTCAAGGTTGCGCAGGCCGAGCAGTGGCTTGATTTCATTTCCGCCACGATCTCCTGCACACTGATGCCGCTTCTCAGACACAAGGAAGCCAGGCGCGTAATAGTCGCGATATTGGAAGAACAACCCTGGGAAGCGCTGGTGAAAACTTCGACAATGTGACCCGTGTCATTGGTATAAACATGGTTATACAGGTTCTTGACACAGGCGGTATGTTTAACAACCTTGGAACCGTTGACGTCACCGAGATCCCTCGACTTAATCGGCGTAATGCTGTCAAAGTGCACATCTTCGGCGGCTTGGGCCGATGATTTCACCTCCGTCTTTTCCGGTTCGCTGATCAAGATGGCCGCTCTCTGGCAGCCGCTTCTGAAAATCGTGATGCCTTTGCAGCCTTTGACCCAGGCAGTATAAAAAACATTGAAAACATCGTCTGCGGTTGCCTCTTTTTTCAAGTTAACCGTTGAAGAAATCGCATTATCGACGTATTTCTGCATCGCGGCCTGCAACTCGACGCGCTCGAGCGGGTCTATGTCATGCGTGGCCACAACATAAGGGAACTGTTCCTTTATCTGTTCATTGGTGAATTGTTCAATGTCAAGGCCGTTGTATCTCAGCAAATCCGCCACCGATTTGGCAACTACCTTAAAATATTTCTGCTCTTTTTGCAAAGCGTGCGTGGTACGCTCATAACTGAGCCGGAACAAGGGTTCTATGCCGCCTGATAGTCCCGACATCGTGGCAATGGTGCCGGTCGGCGCGACGGAAAGCAAAGAGCCGTTTCTTAGGCCGTATTTTTCGATAGCGGGCAAGAGCTCGGGATACATCTGAATGATCGGAGAGTTCTTAATATATTCGAAATTGAATTTTTTGAAGGCACCTTTTTCTTTGGCCAGCTCATTGGAAGTTTTCAAGGCGTTATACATAATCCGGTTCATCAGTTTATCGACGAGGGCAATGGATTCCGGCGAGCCATAACGCAGGCCGAGAGCAATGAAAGCGTCTGCCAGGCCGAAGACGCCGAGACCGACGGCACGCCAGTCCTCGATGCATTTCTTGTTTTCCGGCAGAGGCTGCATGTCATAGCCATAGTCAAGAATCTCATCAAGCGCCCTGATACCCGTCTCTACTGCTTTGGACAGATAGTCAAAGTCGATGGCGGCTTCCCCGGTAAAAGGGTTCTTCACCGCGTTGTAAAGATTGACGCTGCCAAGGTTGCAGGCATTGTAGGCGTTGCCGAGATACTCCGCACAGGGATTGCTGATTTCGATGAAATATTCGTCGGCGGGATAGCCTGACAGGAGATTGTGCGAACGAATGCGATCCATGAACAGGCAGCCCGGTTCAGCCCAGTCATGGTTGGCACGGGCAAACTTTATGAAAAAATCCCGCGCATTAATGACCTTGCTGATTTTTTCTCCCGTTGTCACGACATCGAACCTCAGCGTGTAATCCTTGTTGTCGCGGACCGCCTCCATAAATTCATTATTGAACAGAATGGAGATGTTCGCGCTTTGAATTTTCGTGTTATTCTTTTTTACTTCCAGAAAATACTCTATGTCGGGGTGACTGCAGTCCAAACCTATCAAAAGAGCCGCACGTCTGTTATTGGCACCGATGACATTGCCGGCCGCGTCAAAAATCTCCATGAAGCTGACCGAGCCAGTTGAAGTTTTCGCAGCGTTGTACACGCGTGCTCCCTTAGGCCGCAGCTTGGACAGGGAAACGCCGCACCCTCCGCCGTAACTGAAAATTCGCGCCATCTTTTTCGCAATTTCAAAGATAGACTCGATGTTATCCTCCGGGCTCGGAAGGATGTAGCAGTTCGACATGCTCGCCTTGAATTTACCCTTGGAACCTGCCCCATAAAGCGAACGGCCCGCAGGAAAGAAGTCCGCGCGGTAAAGGGATTTTTCGATTGCCTTGCGCAGCCCGGAATTGCTGAAGATGCCGGCAACGCGTTTGGCAAAAGCCTCAAAATCCTCTCCGTCATGGAAATATTTTTTACCGGTTATCTCATGACCTGCCGGTGTTTCATACCATCTGCCGCCAATATTCGTGTTTGATTCGTAATCTTTTAACGCGTCCAAAGTCAAGCCCCCTAATGTAAATAGTTATTATCCATTAGAAGGATGATAACATATATAGTGCGCGTTGTACAGAGTCAACCACTATATATAGTG
>JAAYIB010000074.1 GCA_012744295.1 Acholeplasmataceae bacterium | reverse complement strand
CAAGGCTGGAATATTCATTTATTTTGTGTAATAATCCGGTAATGAATGGCATTACCGGATTATTTTTTGTATAATAAAGGGTAGGTAAGCCTGCGTATGGAAGGATGGTTTATTTGTTGGCGGAGATGGAGGGCATTATACAGACTATAACAGCTTTGGATCTGGTCGATATTCTGGTTGTGACCTATTTCCTGTACCGATTGTACCAAATGCTGAAAAATACCAGGGCCGCTTCCCTTGTCAAGGGCTTGCTGGTCCTTCTGCTGGCTGCCTTGGTCAGCAAATCTTTGCACCTGCATGTTATCAACTGGCTGTTGGAAAAAAGCATGACAGTTGTTTTAGTAGCTTTGCCGGTAGTCTTTCAGCCTGAACTGAGGCGTGCGCTCGAACAAATCGGCCGCGGCCGTTTGTTCAGAAAAACCGTTGTTCTTGACGAGGAAGAAGTAGAACACATGCTGTCAGCGCTTGTGACGGCAGTCATGGCTATGTCCCGCAATAGGATAGGGGCATTGATTGTATTGGAGAGGGAAACCGGCCTTGACGACTACATCGAAACGGGAACCCAGATAGACGCCTTGATATCACACGAAATGTTTCTGAATATCTTTATTCCCAATACGCCTCTGCATGACGGCGCCGTAATCATTCGCGCTAACCGCATCAAGGCGGCGGGCTGCCTGCTGCCTCTGACTGAGGCACGCAACCTGAGCAAGGAACTCGGTACAAGACACAGGGCGGCTATCGGACTTTCCGAACAGACTGATGCCCTGGTCCTCGTTGTAAGCGAGGAAACAGGTACGATTTCTCTTGCGCGGGGCGGTGTTCTGCAGAGATATCTGACTGCTGAAGACATCAAGGATCTTTTGCGTCCCGGCATCAGCCAGCCGCTTTCAGGTTGGAAAGACGACCTCTATGCAAAACTCAAAGGCTGGAGGCAAAAGATATGAAGGAACAGGAAAAACGCAACAAGTGGGTAGTACGAATTTTTGCCTTTCTGACGGCCTGTGCCTTATGGCTGTATGTGATGAACGAACAGAATCCCATCATTGAGAGAACTTTTACGGTGCCGTTGGCCAAAATAAACCTCGCCGAAAACATGATAGTGAACAATATGCCTGAAAAGGTGTCCGTGAGGCTGAAAGGACCACGTACCACTATTTCAAGCGCAAGGGAAAAAGATATCTCGGCCTACGTCGATTTTTCTGATACGGCTAAAGGACGTCATAATTTCGACATAAGGGTAAAATCTAATTACGGAGAAGTAACTGGCATGAATCCGGAGGGAGTTATCCTGGATATTGACAAGCTTGGCGAACGTGAGATGGAGGCGGAGGCGCGCATCATTGGCGTACCAGGTTCCGGCGTAACCATCGGCAAACTCGAACTGGAACCGGCCCGGGTGACTGTGAAAGGTGCAAGCAACCGGCTGGCGGCGGTTTTTAAATTGATTGTTCTCGTCGATGTTACCGGCAGGGACAAGAATTTCGAACAACAGGCGAACGTCGTCCCGATTGCCATGGACGGCAGCGAAATGCATGACTTAAGCGTTCAGCCCGACAAGGTTCAGATAAAGGCTTTGATGATGAAGCAGCTTGCTTCTGTTGAATTGCCGGTCAAGCCCGTCATCAGCGGCGTATTGAGAAATAATTACACAATCAGTTCTATTAAGACCCTTCCCGAAAAGGTCAGACTGACGGCAGAACCGGCGGTGCTGGCAAACCTCACGGAAATTAAGACGGCGCCGGTAATACTTGACAATATTGACGGCAACACGGAGCTGCAGGTTCCTCTGAATCTTCCTGAAAAAGTCCTGGCAGAGACTCACAGCGTCATGGTCAAAATAGAGATAGAGAAATAAAAGCCTGGAGTGACAAGATGCTTGTACGCGTAAACGACGTAAGAATATCCATCATGAATGAAACGCCGCTGGCGGAATTTGCGGCTAAGAAGCTTGGCCTCAGGAAAAAAGATATTATCAGCTGCAAGGTTTTACGGCGGGCGATTGATGCCCGCCGTAAAACCAACATTTGCCTGGTTTATCATCTTCTGTTGGAAATAGAAGGTGCGGAGCGCGAAAACAAGGCTCTGCTGTCCTTGGGTAATGTTTCCCTCTGGCAAGAGGAGCGGGAGAAACCATTTCTGTATGGAAAAGAAACCCTGAAGGACAGGCCGGTAATCATAGGAGCCGGCCCGGCGGGGCTCATTTGCGCCTACGTCCTGGCAAGCCATGGTTACAGACCGCTTTTGTTGGAACGCGGGAAACCGGTTGCACAACGTCTTAACGACGTGCACAGGTTTTGGCAGTCAGGAATTTTTGAGGCGGATAGCAATGTGCAGTTCGGTGAAGGAGGAGCTGGAACTTTTTCTGACGGAAAGCTGACGACGCGTGTCAATGATCCTGCCATGAGGCAAATACTTGGGATTTTCGTCGAAGCGGGAGCCCCTTCCGAAATCTTGACGGAGCAGAAACCGCACGTCGGTACTGACAAACTGAGGATTATGGTGACCGGCCTTACGGCGGGCATCAGAAACTCAGGAGGCGAGGTCCGTTATGAACAATGTGTAACGGACCTTGTAACAGAGGATGACAAAATATGCGGCGTGGTAGTAAAAAGTTACGAGCATATCAAAAGCAACGCCGTTGTTTTGGCTTGTGGCCACAGTGCAAGGGACACGTACGCGATGCTTGCAGGGAAAAAAATCGCAATAGAGGCCAAGCCTTTCGCCATCGGTTTAAGGATCGAGCATCCTCAGGAATTAATTGACAAGGCTCAATATGGAGAGTTTGCCGGACACAAGAAACTCGGGCCTGCCGATTATTCATTGGTTTTTCATGACAAAGGCAGCGGCAGGACCGCTTATTCCTTCTGCATGTGTCCGGGCGGCGTCGTTGTTGCTGCAGCTTCTGAAAACGGAGGCGTAGTGACAAACGGCATGAGCATGCACAGCAGGGATTCTGCCGTAGCAAACAGTGCATTGGTAGTGAACGTCGGCCTTGCGGATTTTGGCAGCGGACCATTGGCGGGAGTCGAATTCCAAAGGCATTACGAGCGTTTGGCTTTTCTTGCCGGCGGCGGCTCATATAATGCCCCGGCGCAATCGGTAAGTTCCTTTTTGCGTTTTGAAAAACCGTCCCTGACGACCTCTCTAAAGGCAACCTATAAGCCGGGCGTGGTCCCATGCGATTTATCGCAGCTTCTGCCCCCTTACGTAACCGCAACCATTAGAGGAGGCCTGGAAGCTTTTGAGCGCAAAATAACAGGCTTTGCCGGCGGCACGGGGTTATTGACAGGTGTTGAAACAAGAACTTCGGCTCCTATCAGGATACTGCGTGATGAAACTGACAGACAGTCCGTTACGCACAAGGGGCTTTACCCGACCGGTGAGGGTGCCGGCTATGCAGGAGGAATCATGAGTGCGGCCTTGGACGGATACCATGCGGCGCATGCCGTTATGAGAAAGTACAAGCCGTTTCTGTAGACGCGCGCAGAAAAGTTCAAAGTATATATTAACAAGCAAAATTAACGGGGGTTGACAAATGGGTCGATTATTTGGAACAGACGGAGTCAGGGGT
>JAAYIB010000073.1 GCA_012744295.1 Acholeplasmataceae bacterium | reverse complement strand
TCCTACAAGATGTTGTTAAGAAAGTCCTCGGCTGAAGAGAATAGAAAAAGGTACCGCTCTTTGAAGTGCACCCCAAATGTTAGACAAAAATAACATTTGGAGGTGCACTTTTTGTATGACAAAGTATTCGCATGAATTTAGACTATCATCTGTACGCAAAGTATTGGATGGCAACAGTATTAGCGGTACAGCAAAAGAGCTTGCTATCCCTAAAACAGTTTTACAAACATGGGTCAATCATTATTATGAAGGAGGGACTGAACAGCTTTTACACAAAAACCGTAAATATAGCGCTGAATTTAAGAAAGAGGTTATTGAATATAAATGGGAACACGGGTTATCATTATCTCAAACAATAGCCCTATTCAAAATTCCTAATTCTGCCATCTTTTCAGTCTGGGAAAAGAAGTATTTAGGAGAAGGCTTTTCAGGGCTTTTATCTAAGAAGAAAGGCAGGCCTGGTAAAATGCCTAAGAAAAAGGAAATTAAGCCTCCTGACCTAACACGGGAACAAGAACTTGAGGCAGAAATTGCTCAATTAAAAATGGAGAATGCCTACCTAAAAAAATTAAACGCCTTAGTTCAAGCGCGGAAGAAGCAAGAACAAGTGAAAAAGTAGTTGTTGTTTCAGAACTAAGAGCGGAATATCCGCTTAAAGGGTTGTTAGGCATCGCAAAACTTGCACGAAGCACCTACTATGCTGTTTTAAAGGTTTTAGCAAAACCAAATAAATATGCTGCCATCAGAAATGAGATCAAGAATATATCTTCACAACACTTTGGCCGTTACGGTTATCGCCGTGTAACACTCGAATTACATAAGCTTGGATATGATACTAATCATAAGGTTGTCATGAAGCTAATGAACGAAGAAAAACTCACCTGCAAAGTGCGCATGAAGAAGTATCGCTCATATCGTGGTGAGTGTGGCAAAATTGCACCAAATATAATTAACAGAAACTTTCGCACGGACCGACCCAGCCAGAAATGGACGACAGATATTACGGAATTTCATTTATTCGGTCGCAAACTTTATCTGTCACCGATATTAGATATGTATAACGGAGAAATCATAAGTTATGAGCTTTCAGAAAGACCTGTCTTAGAACAAGTAATAAGAATGTTGCATAAGGCTATTAATAAAACCTTCAATGTTTCGGGGATTATTTTACACTCCGATCAAGGATGGCAGTACCAGCATTCATATTACCAAAAAATATTAAAAAATCACGGTATAATCCAAAGTATGTCCCGTAAAGGAAATTGCTTGGATAATAGCGTGATGGAAAATTTCTTTGGATTGTTAAAATCAGAATTGTTATATCTGCAGGAGTTTAAATCCTACGACGAATTAGTAGAAGAAATACACAAGTATATACATTATTACAACAACAATAGAATCAAGGTTAAACTAAAAGGAATGTCCCCGGTAGAATACCGTGAACATTCCCAATTAGTAGCCTAAATTATATGTCCAACATTTTGGGTGCAGAACATATTCGCAAGTGCCTCTTATCCCATTATTTATAAATGATCCCACTGAAGGTCCGGCCGTCAACCTTGACCTTGAACGGCACTTCACGCCTCACCAGTCTGACAAACTCCGTCTGTTTGAAGACCGGTTGCTTCAAAAGCCAGTCCCAGTCAATTTCTCCTTCACTTTCTTTCTCAAACTGCACGTGAAAATAACCCATACCGTTTGCAGTCAGGTTATGGAAAAAATGGCTTCCGAGGGAGGGCTCCGGGCAAAGGTCCTTGCGGTCCGCCTCGACAATGACCATGGCCTGGGACATTTGCTCCCAGGTCAAAGGTATACCCAGCCATCTGTCGGCAGTACCGATTCTGCCGAAGCCGATCAGAATGCAGCGCCGTCCTTCCTGCACCAGCAGCTTGTTCAGCTCACCGATTTCTCCGGCGATCTTTAAGCTGTCTGCGAGGTTGAACTTCTCCGGATCCACGAAAATCACGTCGTGTATGCCATCATAATATCCGTTGCCGATGGTCTGCCTGCTGAAGCACCAGGCTTGTGCCTGATCCTCAAGGTTGACCTGGTGGGCCTCCTTGCCTACCACTATGGGCCGAATCTGCAGGAAATGGAACTCCTTTGGCCTGCTTTTATCCTTGGGAATGTTGACCGCAAATTCGATTTCCACGTCTGAACCAAAGGCCTTTTTGCCCATGCTCATAAGATCCCGGATAATTTGCGTCAGCGGCAGTCTTTCATATTTCAGAATGGGTGCGAAGGTAATCAGCTTGGGCCCCGGCTCGTTGACATTGTCATAGATGCAGTCGTTATCGGCCGAATACGTGCTGCCCACATAGTCCAGTGCCCGGTCCTCCTGCGCCTGCGCTACCGGCACCTTTTCGTAAACATAGCCTTCGGAGGCGTTTAGCGTTATGGCGGAAGTTTTTTTGAGATTAATCGCGTAGAAGGCGTTCTGCGATTTTTGCAGCTGCTCGCGCGGGCCTGAGACCAACGGGTTTAATTTCGGATAGGCCGGCGAGAAGCGAAATACCCTCTCGCCCTCGACAATCGTCCTCCCGAAACCCAGGGCCAGGCTGACAGTTCCGTCTTCGGGCTTCATGGGGTAATAAGGGTAAAAATTGTAAGACTGGGCAACCCCGGACACAACCGGATAAAAAAGCTCGCCGTAGTATTCGCCCACAAGCTCCTGTATCAACACCGACATGCGTTCTTCCTCGATTCTTATGCCGGCATTCTGGGCGTATCTTATCGGCGCGTTGTAGAAAACGCAGGCATAAATCAGCTTCACAGCGTCAGAAAGCTGCTGCAGGCAGACATCTTTATCGTCGCTGCTGTTTGGAACAATATAAGTATTGTAAATGCCGGCGAAGGGAAGTATGCGCGAATCCTCAAGAATGCTTGAGGAACGAACCGCAAGCGGACAGCTGACATGCTGAGTCAGGTCGCGCAGGTTGTCCTGTATCTCCTCCGGCAGGAGCGAGTCCATGAATTTACGGGCAATGGCCTCCTCGGAAGGACTGCCGCCAAGAAATGCACGGAGATTGTTCTGCTCCATGAACTTTTCAAAAACCTCGCTGCCGATAACGAACGAGCGAGGCACCTTGACCTGCATGTCTTCGTATTTGTCAGACAGTCCGGCTTTGGAAATCATTGCCTTCATGAAGGCGACCCCCCTCGCTTTGCCGCCCAGAGAACCTTTGCCAAGTTTAATGAAGGCGTTTTCCATATCTTTTTTGGAGAAGCTCTCGAAATTAAGAATTGAACCTGTCTGGTACTTTTGGAAATAAGAATTCAGCACGCTCAGGATGTGCTTTCTCATTTCATCGCTGTGAGACATTGTTTCCGGGTCCAAGAATCTGAGTTTTTCCGCCACTTCGAATTCGGCCCGTGCCCTGAACCAACGCGAGAAATCATTGTTGGCAGCATGATATCTGAGGCTCTCTTCCGGCAGGTTCCTAATTATTCTTTCCAGATTGGTGATGTCGCTTGCTTCTTCGATGACTCTTCCGTCCGGATACTTGAAAACAAAAGAACCAAAACCGTAATTTTCCAGAATGTAGCTGCGCAGGTCGTATAGGAGGCTCGGTGAGGTTTTATTCAGAAACTGCAGGTTTTGCGCTTTTGCGGCTTCCTCGTTTTCATCGTCCTCCGACTGCAAGAGAAAGGGCAGGTCCTTAACCATGCCGCGCACCTCGCGAACCAGTTCAAACCCCGCGCACGCATCTATGCGGCCGCCCCTGGGGAAACGGACGTCCGAGATTATTCCCAAGAGATTATAGCGATAGGAGGAGATTATCCCCATCGCCTCTTCGTAGGTTTCTGCCAGAAGGATTTTGGGTCTCAGGCGAACCCTGAGCAAGCCGTGCTTGACGTTCATCGCATGAAGCACCAGGTGCCTGATCTGCGACAGGATTTCCGTATATATTATCGGCAGAATCTGGGAGTAATAAACCGGCGAGTCTTCAACGAGCAAAATAGCCTGCACGCCTAACTTGCTGTCAACCGGGAAGTTCTGCCGGTCTTCCACGTACTTGATTATTGCCAGAAGCACCCTGTTGTCCCCCGACCAATGGAAAACCCTTTTAATGCAGGTGTTTTCCCTGATTTTCCCGATTACCTCAGGCGTCAGTCGTTCATAAGAAAGCATCACAATCGGAATGTCGGGGTAAGCTTCATTGATAGCTCTTTCAAAAGCAAACGAGCTCATATCGTTTGCCCTTGTCATGGAAATGACCAAGTGTATCGGGATTTCTTTTAGCGTATTGAAAGCTTCTTCCCGGTTGGCCACCCAATGCAGCCTGGGGATGTAAGGAAGGCTCAGGTCGCTGAACTGGTGATAAAGCTTCTCTGCCAGCTGGCCGTCTTCTTCAAGCACGTAAGCGTCATACTCGGTTGATATAAGCATTATTTCCGTAACTCGGAACTTGAACAAGCCCTCGACACCTGAAATGCAGGATTTGGCTTCGGTGTACTTTTCCATGGTTTTCTCCTTTAAAAAGTCTTTTACCATCGGCGGCTGCTAACCTTGCTGTTTTTGTCATCTTACTGCCGCCTTGTCTTTTCTGTCCCGTTTCATATCGCCAGGCACTTGTTACTTTCTACATCAGGCTCCGTATACCTTCCGGCCTCAATCTGAAAAATTGCGAAATGAAGGACTGACAGAACCAATTTTTTTGCTGCCTCCTTATTCAAATTTTGGGTTTTTGACCATGCTTTTTGTTTTTGGGGGCAGGTCGGCTTAACCATAGCAAGCTTTGTGCCGAATCGGAGCAGCCATTTTTATCCTTTCAACTGACCTGCTCCCGAAAAACTGTCCAAGTGAAATGATAGTATTTGGGGGCAGGTCATAATAAAGTAAAACAAAGTGAAAAAAGCAACGGATTAGGTAATGGATTAGACAAAGCA
Source organism: Acholeplasmataceae bacterium (assembly GCA_012744295.1). GTDB lineage: Bacteria > Bacillota > Negativicutes > Acidaminococcales > Acidaminococcaceae > JAAYIB01. The sequence goes on along the minus strand of JAAYIB010000073.1, from coordinate 937 downwards.
AATTAGCAAAAAAAGAGCCACCTGCGAAAACCTCGCAAGTGGCTCTACTACTTATTAAATTTGGTGGAGACAAGCGGGATCGAACCGCTGACCTCTTGAATGCCATTCAAGCGCTCTCCCAGCTGAGCTATGCCCCCATTAGACTTACAAAATGTATTATAAGGTTTTTCGAAATCTTTGTCAATACTAACTTCCTACTCTTCCTTCCTACTCTTCAATCAGAATCGTCCAGCCGTTCTCCTGCCTGACACAGCCGTCCTTCATCAGTTTGCCGAGCGCTCGCTTGAAGGCGGATTTGCTGATGCCGAAAACATCCTTAATGATTTCCGCCGGGGTATCGTCTCCGTAGGGCATGCTTCCCTTTCGCTTCTTCAAGAGCGACAGGATGAGGTCCGCGTCCAGAACCCGTGCCTTCTCCTTCTGGGGGCGCAGCGACAGGTTCAGTTTGCCGTCTTCGCGCACAAAAGCTACGCGGCCTGTGACCTTCTGGCCGAAGTCCAGCCTTTCCGGCGGCGTCTCGCTGCGGTGGATGAAGGCGATGTAGCGCTTGTCCGTAATCAGAAAGAAACCTTCCGGCAGGATGTTGTAGATGATGCCGGTGATCTCGTCGCCGACCTTCACGCCTTCGGCAGGTCTTGCCGCCTTGACCATTTCCTCCTCAACCCTCATGGAGACTGCCTGTCTGCCGGATTTGTCGCGGTAAAGCTTGACCCATACGAGTTGTCCGGGGGAGACATGTCCGCGCATCTCGCTGTAAGGCAGAAAAACCCCTCTCTCCGCGCCGATGTCGACGAAGCCGCCGTCACGCGTAACGCTGAGCACCTTGACATAGCCTATCTGGCCTTCCCTCATCTTGGGCAGTTTGCGGCTCGCTGTCAGGCGGCCCTGCGGGTCAAGATAGAGATAGACCTTCACGAGGTCGCCGAGCTTGACCGGG
>JAAYIB010000002.1 GCA_012744295.1 Acholeplasmataceae bacterium | reverse complement strand
GCTCAGAGCACGGGAGCTTCCGTTGCCAACATCAACCTTCTGAACCAGGGTAAAGTTGACATTGCATTCGTACAAAATGACATTGCCTATTATGCCGTCAACGGCGTTGAAATGTTCAAAGACAAAAAAGTTCCCGGCGTAAAGGGTATTGCTACTCTTTATCCTGAAACAATTCAAATCGTTACATTGGAAAAATCGGGCATCACCTCTCTTGACAAAATCAAAGGCAAACGCGTCGCGGTTGGTGCCGCAGGCAGCGGTACGGAAGCCAACGCCCGCCAGATTCTGGAAGCATACGGAATCAAATACGAAGACATCACCGTTCAGTACCTTTCCTTCGGTGAAGCTTCCAGCGCATTGAAAGACGGCAATGTTGACGTTGCGTTTGTAACTGCAGGTCATCCTACGGCCGCAATCCAGGATATTTCCACGCAGCACAAGGTTGTCCTGATTCCTGTTGACGCAGCGAAAGCAGATGCCTTGATTGCCAAGTACCCGTTCTATACCAAGGTTACCATTCCGGCAAAAACTTACAACAACCAGAACGTTACAGTGGCAGCGGTTGCTGTTCGCTGCATGCTGGCAGTAACAGACAAAATGGATGAAAAACTCGGTTACGATATCACTAAGGCCATATACACCAACCTTGACAGAATGAAAGCTGCTCATTCCGCAGCGAACGCAGTATCCAAGGCTTCCGCAAAAGACGGCATGTCTGTGCCTCTGAATGCAGGTGCCGAAAAATATTTTAAGGAAAAATAACCCTTGAAGCCTTTTGTCAAAGTTAAAGACCGGACTCCGGAGTCTGCCGGTTTCCGGTCTTTTTTAAAGTCAAAACTAATCTTTTTGATATCGCTTGTCTTTTTGTGCGTGCTTTTTATGATTTATGCCAATCAATTGGTTGTAAGCATAAATCCGGATAACGGCCAGAAAAAGGAAACCTTTGCAACGCGTGCAGGCGACGTGTGGTATCTTGAATTTACCCATTCCGTTCAGAAAACCCCCGTACAGGAATTTTTTGTCGTCAGGGGTGAGAACGACCTGTTGATGAAAGGAACAAGATACCGCTCTCTGGGCGTTGGGCTGCCCTTTTTGCCGTCTGAAGGGAAATTTACGTCAACTGCCGACGGTTACTTTATTTTGGAAATGAACAGGGCTTTCAAGTCGGTCAGAATGAGGACAGGACTTGAAGCATCTCCCAAACTCCATCATGACGGTATTGATTATCCATTATACGAGCTTTATACGCCTGGGACCTTAATTGAAATTAAAGTTGAAAAGCGGTATAGAAGTTGGTTTTAAAAACGAGGAGGGCAAAATGAACTCTGAAAATATCAAGGAAATGACCGCTGACGAGGTCTTGAAAAAGTTTGACCAGGAATCTAACAAACGCGAAATGACTGGATTGTGGGGCAAAATAATTTCAGCCATTTGCATTGCCTTTGCTGCCTTCCAAATCTATACGGCCGTATTCGGCGTCCTGGACGCGCACTTGCAGCGAGCCATCCATTTAGCCTTCGGCTTCGCCCTGATTTTTTTGCTGTATCCGGCTCGCACGGCTTGGTCAAAGGACTCGATGAGCTGGTTTGACGTGCTGTTGGCCATCATGGGCGTGGCGAGTGCCATGTATATTGTCGTCTTTTATCAGGATCTGGTCCTGCGTGCAGGTTACAACACCGAAATTGATTTTTACATCGGCCTGATCGGCACAATACTTGTCTTTGAAGCGGCAAGGCGCGTTGTTGGCTGGCCGATGATCATCGTGGCTGCACTTTTTATGGTTTATGCCTTCTTGGGGCCCTATATTCCGGGCATGCTTGCCCATCGCGGCGTGCCGCCTCAGGAGCTTGTGGGGCACTTATTCTACACCACCGAAGGTATTTTCGGAATACCCATGGGGGTTTCTTCCACCTTCATTTATCTGTTCATCCTTTTTGGCGCATACCTTGAGGCCACCGGCCTCGGTAAGTTCTTTATCGACCTGGCCAATGCCGTTGCCGGCTGGGCTGCGGGAGGACCGGCGAAGGTTGCCGTCCTGTCGAGCGGTCTGATGGGTACGGTTTCCGGCAGTTCCGTTGCCAATGTTGCGGGAACGGGATCTTTTACAATTCCTATGATGAAAAGGCTTGGATACAGGCCTGAGTTTGCAGGTGCTGTTGAAGCCGCGGCTTCGACGGGAGGTCAGCTGATGCCGCCCGTTATGGGCGCAGCGGCCTTTTTGATGGCGGAATTTGTCGGCGTACCCTACATGACTGTCGTCAAGGCTGCAATCATACCGGCGTTGCT
>JAAYIB010000072.1 GCA_012744295.1 Acholeplasmataceae bacterium | reverse complement strand
GCCCAGTGCTGGGCATCCGCTGCGCTGCCGCCGTTGCCGCAAAACATTATCTTGTGACCGGCAACCAGTGCAACCTTCATCATAGCCCCGGCAAGAGCGATTTCCTTTAAAAGCTTTTTGCTGCGCTGCACCTTTTGCACAAGGCGCAGGTGCTCTGTTAACCTTTGCTCGATTAATTCCATCATGACACCCCTACCACCTGAACAGGTCATATCTGACATGCCAGGACTTGTCTCCCTCGCGCTTTTTATCGCGATATTCGACTTCTATCCGCCAGCAGCAGAAGTCGTGCGTGTAGCGCCAGTCCTGTTCATAAAGGCTGCCGCTGCCCAGATCGTACCTGTTGACAAAGGTCAGGCTGTTTCTGTCGTCAAATTTGTAGGTCAAGCCGTTTTGCAGTTCCTCTTCCATATCCGGGCGGTTGTAGGCAAAAAGGTCTTCGTCCGACTTCTCCCAGAAATAGCTTGTCCAGGCATTCCAGTTCCGGTCAAACTTCTTGCCGAGCGTGGCCCTGTAGGTCATGGTGTCGGTTGTGGAGTCGTTGTAGCTTTCTTCCTTCCTCTTGGCACCGACGCCGAGGTCAAGGAAGAGGCTTTTGGGCTTGTCAAAAAAGATGCGGTCGTGATTGAGGAAAATGCCGTACTCCGTATGCCAGCTGCGGATGTCGTCTTCCTGCCAGCGGCCGCGGTTATAGTAAACGCTGTAGGAAAGGGGCAGCCCATCGTTAAAACGCAGGTTTTTGAAACCGAGCGTAAGATCGGCCTCCTTTTTGATCCAGTTGTCGTCCCCGTCTTCATTCCAACCCTGCTGCAGACGTGCGTAAAAAGGCGACTGCTCGTACTGCAGACCGTACATCGGCCTGTAGCCGATTTTTTCGTAGTAGTCGAAATCTCCGACAAGAGAAAGCTGCTCGGTAAAATTGTGCTCGTAACGCAGCCTGAATTTCAGTCCGGAATCGTCGCTGTAGCCGATTTTGGGAGCGAAGGTCTGCGAAGTCTTGCGGTCAAGCCTGCTGACAAAGACGTCCCTTGTAAAAATATGCCTGCCTTTGACAAAAATCTTCACGTCATGGGCAACAATCCTGTCCTTGGGATAAATATCGATTCTTCCCGCGGTCAAAAGAACGCAGGGATCGTGTTCGACTGCCGGACAACGTGTGACCTGTCCGCCCTTGTCAAGATGAACGCTGCCTTCCTGAACTGTCGCGTGTTCAGCCTTGAAGAAATCTTTTCCGCTGCTGCCGCTGATTTTTTTGATTTCTCCGGTTTCGTTGTTGAAGTTATAATGGAGCCACTCGCCCGCGAGGACGGATACGCCGTCCGACAAACGGCCGCCGCTTTTTAGCAGGACGTCGCCGCTTTCGGCATTGCCTTCAATTTTCTCGGTAGTTAGGACCTGGCTGCCCTGTACGACGCGGATGTTGCCTTCGGCAAAAAAATCGCCTGTATCCTGATGATAAACAACCTTGTCGCCGTATAAGGTAATAGGCTGGGGTTGTTCTTGTCCGCCCTTGGTTTTTTTCGCGCTTTTAGCCTGCGCTGACTCGCGTTCCGGCACAAGCGTTGTTTCCGCGCTGAAGTCGGGGCCTTCGCGGTCGCCGATCTTCCCCGTGCCTGCATACTCTGCCGCAAAGGCGTTCGCCGCAATACCGATTACAAGAATTCCTGTCAGAAGAATCTGCTTCTTCATAGATGTGCCCCTTCTCTTTCTGATTTAATAAACTCAAATATTGCCCGGCTGCCTCGTCAAGGACTTGACGTCCCGCAAAATGCAGCCGAAAAGATTTCAAGCTAATTAAAATACTATGCTATATATTTTATCATAAATGAAGCAACATTGTTAGGCTGGCGCGAAAAACAAAAGCAGGCATACCTGAAAAGTATGCCTGCCTGATTGCGCTATGCCGCAAAACTTTTTGGCTAATTTGCGGTTGATTCCGTAAACAAGGCCGTGTCCTTGTCAGTCTGTTGAATCAAACCCTCCACGGGAGTGTCTGCCGTTACCTGCACGAAGGTTGTCGCGCCTACGGGAATGGTTACGGATTTACCGGTCACAAAGGCACCGCCAATAGCACCGATCGGCCCAAAGATAATCATGCCGCCAATGGTCGCTCCCGCAGCGCCTGCGGCTGTCTTGGCTTCCTGTTTCGCCAGATCGCCGACGAAAACCTTGACCTCACTGCCGTCGATAGCCGTCACGCTGGTGAAGGCGATGTCGATTCTCGCATCGCGGCCGAAGCTCTTGGCCGGAACAATCTTCTTGATCGTACCCGTGCCAACGGCCCCCTTTGGCAATACGAGGACATTATCAACATAGACATTGTCGGCGGTCTTGAAGTGCACCGCGTCGCCGACCCGATTTTCCTTGCTCTTCAGTTCCTCGGTAAACTCAACCTTGACCAGGGTATCTTTCGGCAGAGTCACGTTTTCCGTGGTCAGCCGGGCCTCGGGAAAGGCCACCTGCATCAGGGACTCGAGCCTTGTGGCCAGATTGCTGGTGGCTTCGATTTTGCCGTACAGCATGTTTTCAATTCTTTCGAGCCGCGTCTTCGCGGGAGCGTCCGACATCTCCTGCGTGAACTGCCACTCAGCGGCATTCAGCTTGGAAGCAAAGGAAAGGCTGCCGCCGCCCTGCGAGCCTAAGAGATAAGTGTAAATGTTGTCGACACGCACAAGGACGGGATCGCTTGTCCTGACACCGTAAACGTCGATCTCGATGCTGTCGACTCTCGCGATCAGTGCTCCTGCCTGCTCAGTGCCGTACAGAAACTTTTCCATGGCGACCATTTTGTCAGGGGCCGTCTGCGGCGCAAGTCCTGCCGCAAAGCCCGGCAGTACGAAGGTCAGGCACAAAAGCACCGTTTGCAGTAAAGCCAGTATTTTTTTCACAAGAACACCTCCGGTTGTCTTTTTTCCGAATAATTCAGGTTACTTGCCTTTCGCAATATCCTTGAAGGTTTTGCGGCAGATCTTGGCAAATTCGTCATGCTTCCAGTCATCGCGGACAACAAAGGCGTATTCCACGGTCAGCTCCTTGTCGATTGCCCTGTCATAAATCTTGTTGGTGAAAGCGTTAAGGGCCATAACTTCGCCCTCAATATCAAGCTTCTGCAGCATTTCCTTGCCGCGGTTGTCGCTGTCTTCCTCAAGCTCGGTCAAGCGCATCATAATAATGATGTCGGCTTTCGATTCGGTCATGATTCGTTTCAGCATGGACACGTTCGGGCCCTTTTTGCCGGCAGCCTTGTAGTTTTCCTTTTCCAAAATCGGCTCGAGCACTTCGTCGCCGACCAATTCATAAGACGGATATTTAAAATATTCGACTGCCTGCTTCATAAAAATAGCGTTGGCATTGTTTTCTTCTTCTTCCAGATTGATCAGAGGCAGTACAGCCACCTTAGCCGCCTCCGCCCTGCTCATTGCCGGAACCGCGAAGAAGCAGGCCAAAGCCGCAACCACAAAAAATCTAAAAAACTTTTTCATCGCAAAACCTCCCAAAATAATTTTATAATTTATTTTACCACATATAGAAGCAACAATGAAGTAGAAAGGCTAAAAAGCTCAATATTTAACTCCTTTGCCGCCCATGATGCGGACAATGTCTATCATCATCAGATAGCAGATACATTCAAACAGCTCTTCCATGATTTCTCCGTCATAGCTTTGCCCGAAAAAACTTAGGGGCCTGTGCTCGGCATAATCGGCGGCCAGAAAGAGCGAGACAAATAAAACGCAGTTCCAAAGCGGCAGCATGCGCCTTGCCCCGAACAGAAAAAAACGTCCGCGCCAGAAAAGGCAAATAATCGCAACAGCCGCGAGGGTTACCAGCGGATAGACAACGGGACCGTACCAGAGGTCTTTTAACGGCAGGAACCTGTTTAGGGCAGCCGTCGGATAAAAGACGCGTCCCCAGTTCAGCTCGCGCGCCGCTATGAGCAGAAAGCTGATAAAAGCTGCCTGCCAGATGCTTCTTTCCTCTTTTTCGATCGCCTTCGCCGCCAAAAAAACCGAAAAAGCCGCGCCGGCAAGGAGTTCGGCCACCTGCAGGTTTTCGAGGAATCCGTTCTCGTAAGCTATTTCGCGCGGCAGAACAAAGAGCAGCAGCACCGAAATGATGGTCAGCGCCATTGCCCCCCATACCGTCTTATAAATTTTACAGTCAAAATATTTTTCACAAAAACCCAAAATGCTTCCTCCACTAAAGACGCGTTGCCGACTTGTCAGTCAATAATCATTGTAGCCTTAAAGGCCCGAAAAGGCAAGAAAAAAGGACGGCCGAGGCCGTCCTGATTGCTTTTATTCCGCAAAATGGGCGTTCTAAGATTAGAACGAGAAGGTTACCGTGCTCCACAACATCTTGACATCGCCCTTGTATTGGGAGACGTCTTTGTTCTCGACATCAAAGTAGGAAAGGTTAGCTACGATGTTTTTCTGAAGAGTGTAGCCAACGCCGACTTCGTAGCCTTTCAAGCCTTGGCCACGATTGACGAAGTGGTCTTCAATTTCGCTGACGGAGTCAAGCATGACTGCCGCCGATTGGTCGTAATAGGTTGCGTAAGCGCCCCAGGAACCTTTCTCCCCAGCATCGGCACCCTTGTAGCTTACCGTCGCGGCCCAGCCGTCATCGCCGAAATCGGCTGCAGTGTCGCCGGCACCCAATTCATAAAGGGACTTGTCAGCCTTCTGGTATTCGCCGTAAACGCTGACATTCTTGTCAAAAGTATAGCCGAGGCCTGCCGTGAAGACTTGCTGTTCGCCAAGGTCGCCCTTTTCCTCCTGCGCATAGAAGGCAAGCTCGGTGTAAAGCTTGTCGCTGAACGGATAGTTGACTACGGCACCGTACAGGGTAGCCCTGTCATTATTGTTTGTCCAGTAATTGGCATCCTTGTAAACAACGGAGTCAAACCGGCCCGCGAACAAAGTTGTTTTCAGCTTGTTGCCGAAGTCTACCTTCAAGGCGTCGCCTGTGAGGTCAGCCACGTAGCCCTGGCCGATCGTAAAGGCCTGACGGCCTGCGGTAACAGTAGCGCCGCCGACGTTACCTGTTACAAAGGCACGGCGGAAGTCGGTTGGGCTTTCCTGGGCGTTGGTGTTCAGCTCCTGGGTGTTCTGCAGCATTGCGCCGTAGGACCAGTCATCATTGATCGCGCCGCTGAGGTAGAGGCGGGTACGAAGTTCGGCGGAATGGAATTTTGTTTTGTAGCCTTCTAAATAGGCTTCTCCGTCCTTGTAACCAAAACGGGCTTGGCCGGCGATTTTGATGTTGTCGGACTTTTTCTCCAATTTGGCAACGCGGACACCTAAGTTGTCGAGTTCGTCGGCAAATTCAGCCATCAGTTTGTCATCGGAGCCGATACCGCCCTTGGCGTAGGCTTTGGCAACGATTTGAGCCATTTCGTAACGGGTCATCAGGTTGTCGCCCTTGAAGGTGCCGTCGGGATAACCGTCAACTACTCCCGCTGCAGCCAGTTTGGCTACGGAAGCATAGGCCCAATGGCCTGCCGGCACATCGGAGAAAGGATTGGCGGCAAAGGCTGTTGCGGAAATTCCGAGAGCCATTGCCATGGCAAGTACTAAAGATTTCTTCATAATACTTTTCCCCCTTTAGGAAATTTTATTTTATAAAATCCTGGGGCAGAAGTCCGTATCTTCCAACGCTTTGGCTGGGCGAGCATCCTTGATTCCTCTACAGGCGTCTGCGCCGGTGCGATACTGCCGCTTCCCGTCGGACATTATAACGAAAGAATACAAAAGGCTTCTTTAAAACTATACAACTGTTTGTATTTTATATTAAAACACCCACAAAAGCAAGGCTTTTGTAACTTTTATGCTGTATACATGAGAAATGACGCGGGTTTTTAACCCGCGTCACCCTATTTACTTAGGTTCCTATACAGTTTCCTGTGTTTTCCTCACAAGTCCCTGCTGCTTATTTTAAGAGAGGCGCCGCTGAACCTGCTTTCGAGCACGACCCGCGTCTTCGGGCCTACACGCCACTCCGAGCGCTCCACTAAATCCTTGTCAAGCTTGTACACTTCGTAAACATAGGAAACCGAGGGACCGAGCAAACTATGCAGCCTTGCATCGACCTTTTGAAAATCCCGGAAGCCGAAGCTGATTTGGGCCTGGACAAAACCCTTGTCGCTGTCAAAAAACAGCATGGTGTCGGCGGTTGGTTTTACTTCGCCGAGTAGAGGCGTCACGTCAAGCTCGGAAGCGTACACGGCAAGTCCGGGCGAAGCCTGTCCCTGTTCGCCCATGCCTGTAACCGAAGCGGGCCTCGCGCCCCACTTCAGTTCGAAAAAGCCTTCGGCCAGGGCTTTGGCAAGCTCGCTGTCAGGCGGCGCTGCCTTTTGCCGAACGGGATAAACCCGCAGAGACTCGGGCAGTGTCATCTCGCTGCCGCCCCACTCGACGAGAGCAAAACCCTTGCGGTCAAAACGCGGCAGCTCCTGCTCTGGCAGTTTCCTTACCGCAGCAGTATCCTCAAAGCCCGCAAATTCCATAAAGAGCCGGAGGCGGCTGTCGGCTGCGGGCTGTGTTTTCAGCACAGAGCTTCCCCCGATATCGTCATTTACGCGGAAATGCACGAAGCAATTCTCGTAGCGATTCATTTCCGGCAGCCAGTATACGATAAAGTCGTTGCTTTCCCTATCATTCAGGCCGAGCCGGGCGAGCTTCTCCTGTAGAAACCCTGCATACTCACCTTTTTTAACTGTAAAGCCGGCTTTGTAAAAATAATGCTCTGGCGGGAAGGTGAAAAGGCCGTCCCAGAAAAGATAGGCGTAGTTTTTCCCGTCTTCGTGATTGTAAAGAGTACCGTCCGGCCTCGCCGTAACTGTCCAGCCGTCCTTGTAGGCGGGATAGGTTGTCAGAAGCGTTCCCTTGAAGTCATGCGTGACGACGATCTTCCGCTTCTTCTCGGGATAAAGGTAGATAACGGGCTTGCGCACCATGACCTCCGGCTCCAGAATGACTTTGAGCGGCGCGGTGCCGATTGTTTCGGCGGCGATTGTCTTGACCCCGAAGTGGGAAACAAATTCGATCAGGACGCCCGGTCTTAATTGCTCGGACCGGATTTTGAAGCTGAAGTCAGACTGTGCGGAATTCAGCAGCAGCTCGGGCTTTCCGCCTTGCTCCTGCGGCAAAAGATAAACCTGGTAGCTGCCTGCGGGAACGAGCTTGTTAAAGGGGGGTTCCGGGTTATAGGCATAATAACAGACCTCGCCGACTATTTCGGTATAGCCCTCCTTTGCGGCTGCGGCGGCAGGGCACGCAGGCCAGACAAGCATCAGGACCGTGATTACCGCAAAAAACAATTGCAAGTACTTTTTCAACGCACTCATCCTTTCGGGCGAAAAACATGTTTTTTTCCATTATATCATTAAGCCGCCAACTTCTTGCGGATTTTTTCCAGATTCTTCAAGCAGGCAAAAGGAAAAGCAAAAAATTTGTCGAAGTACTAAGCAAAGCAGCGAGGCAGAAACAACAATCCTCCGCTTAAACTGCTTAATATGTCTGAATTGAGGGGATAAATATGGATTTCCTGAAACACTTAAATGAAATTTCCGTGAAGGAAGCCGACGCTGTAAGGGGCGGTAAAACCTGCTCCTGCTCTTGTTCCTGCACCTGCTCGCAAAGCAATGTCACGGCGGACACCAGGGATTCAAATAAGAGCGCCTCAGCGGCCAGCACCTTTGCCGGCGGTTCCCAACCCTGGTAAGAACAACCTGAATACGAACTTTCAACTCATGCCAATATCAGCCTGCAACTTGATATTGGCATCAGCTTTTAAAGGAGCTATTCCACATGGAGCCTTCAAGATTGGAATCCGGGCTGTACGAATATCCCCTCCTGCGTTTCTTTGCCTATGGCGAGGAAGTGCTAATTTACGATGCCAGGCCGCATTTTGCCTTTTTGCTTTCACGCCTTGAGACACGCCTCCTGACGCTGTTGCTTGAGGAAATGCCAAAGGAGCGGATTGCTGCGAGCCATGAGGGCAGCGTTTACGGAAAGGCAGCTCTCGAAAGCCTGCTGCGAAAATTCGAGGAGCTTAAAGCCGCGGGAGTTTTCGCCAAGGGCCCGGCAGCCGCTGTCGCTCCTTGCGGAAAAAAAGACTTGACCGAGCTCATTGCCTATTATGACGAAAACATCCTTCTGCGTAAATTCTGTCTCGAAGTCACGCAGAACTGCAACTATGCCTGCCGCTACTGCAAAAGAACGCTCGCTGCCGCCGAGGGCAAGGCCTCGGCTCTCGACATGAGCGCGCAGGTGGCGCAGGCAGGCCTGCATTATTACTTCAAAAAATACACTTCTTTTTACAAACGTCTTGCCGAGGACAAAAAGAAACTGCTCCTTGAAGCTGTACCGCCTACCTTGTCCTGGTACGGCGGCGAGCCTTTTCTCAACTTTTCCCTGATTAGGAAAACCGCGGACTGTTTCAGAAACCTGCCCTGGGAAGAATTCGGCATTAGTCCGTCCTGCCTTGCCTTTACCGCCAACACGAACCTGTCTGTGATGAACGGCGAAATCATGGCTTTCCTGGCAGAAAACAACGTCACTCTTTTTGCGAGTCTCGACGGCCCGCGCGAGGAGCACGACAAATGCCGAGTCTTTCCGAGCGGTGCCGGCACTTTTGACCTTGCCTGCCAAAATCTTCTGAGGCTGAAGGCTGCCTATCCGGAATACTTCGGCACCAAGGTTACGATTTTCAGCGTGCATACGTCAGACCACGACTACGCAAGCTGCGTCGAGTTCGTACGTGGCCTCGGCGTTTTCTCGCACCAGTGCTTTCCGGTCGACTATGCGGGCAGCTTCGTTTACAACCTCACCGCGGAGACGGCCTTTTACAGCAAGGCTCTGGCTGAAGGCTTGCCTGCTTTTGAAGTCAGTGCTGCTAAGGCCGATGCCGATGCTGGCGCCGACCTCAATCTTTTTGCCCATGTCTTCCCGTTCACGCAGATGCATTTCGACCACCCCCGGGGCCGCGAAAAGCTTCATCTGATGCTTTCCTGCCCTATGGCCTTTGACAACCTCATGCTGACGGCGACGGGCGATTACGTAATCTGCCACAAGGTTGACGGCAGCATGCCGGTCGGTGACTGGCAAAGCGGTCTCGACTTTGGCAGGGTGCTGTCCCTTTACCAAAGATATAATGCGGCAATTAACAACTTCCGCTGCAAAAGCTGCTGGAACGTGCAGTTCTGCGGAGTGTGCGCCGCGGCAAGGCTGGTCGGCGGGACCTTCGTCAATCCAACTGCCGAGGAATGCGACTACTTCCGTCTGCGAACGGCTTACGACTTCAACTGCTTCATAATGCTGGCAAGAAAGCACCCTTCATTGCTCAAGCGAATTTTCGACTTCAGAAATGACCGGAAAAAATATATCGGAGTTATTGATATCAATGATTTTTAAGAAAAGCTTCCCCTTTTACCTACAATATGATCCCATGGACTGCGGTCCTTGCTGCCTTGCCATGCTGGCGGCGCATTACGGCAAGGATTATCCCCTGCCTTACCTGAGGGAGATCAGCTATGCGGCCAGGGACGGCACGTCACTGGCTTGTCTGCGCGACGCCGCACGGGAAATCGGCCTGACGGCGAAGTGCGCCCTGCTGTCGTTCGAAGAACTTACGGAAAAAGTTGCCTTGCCGTGCATCGTCCACTGGCAGGGGCGGCACTTCGTCGTCCTTTATGCCAAAAATAAGGACGGCAGCCTCTGCATCGCCGATCCCGCTGTCGGAAAAACCTGCCTTGCTGCCGGCGTCTTCCGTGCCAACTGGGAAGCGCGCGAAGGCAAGGGTTACGTGCTTCTGGCAGAGCCCGGCGAAACTTTTTTTGCAAAGGTGCCGCCGGCGGAGCCTCCCCTTAAGGATCTCGTCCTGCCGTATCTCGTAAAATACCGGACGCCTCTCCTGCGCTTGCTGTTCGCGATGCTGTTCGGCAGCGCCCTTCAGCTTGTTTTGCCTTTTCTGACGCAGGCCCTGATTGATCTGGGGCTGCAGCCCAAGGGCGCGGGGCTTTTAGAGCTTATTGTGGCAGGGCAGCTTTTTTTGGCTGCCAGCAGAGCATCGGTGCATTATCTGCGCGGCTGGCTGCTTTATCACATCACCGCGCCTTTGAACCTTGAGCTTGTCAGGGACTTTTTGGCCAAACTGACGAGGCTGCCGCTGCGTTTTTTCGAGGTGAAGATGATTGGCGACACTCTGCAGCGCCTCGGCGACCATCAACGACTTGAAGCCTTCCTGACCTCTTCGCTGCTCGGTCTTTGCCTGACGCTTGTCAACCTTGTGGTTTTCGGCAGCGTGCTTGCCTATTACAGCCTGCCGGTCTTCGCGCTTTTTTTTGCGGGAACGGCCCTTTATCTTATTTGGCTGCGGCGTTTCTTAAACAGGCGCAGACTGCTTGACGCCGAAAGGTTTCGCCAGTTGGGCAGGAGCCAGGGTAAAATCATCCAGCTGATCATGGGCATGACGGATGTGCGTCAAAATAACTGCGAGCAGACATTATTGCAGAGCTGGGCGGAAACGCAGCAGGAACTGCTGACTCTCGGCCGCGGTTTTCTTGCCGTCACGCAAAAGCAGCAGACCGGCCTTTTTCTGCTGCAGGAAACACAGAATATCCTGATTACATACCTGTCCGCGCGTGCCGTCTTGTCCGGAGACATAACGATCGGCATGATGCTGGCGATCCAGTTCATCATAGGCCAGTTGAACGGACCGGTCGAGCAGCTTCTCAATTTTGTTTCCGCCGCGCAGGATGCCAAAATCAGTCTCGAGCGTGTCGGGCAAGTCCGCAATCTGCCGGACGAGGAAGCGGAAGACGTGCGCAAAAAGGACGCTATACCGCAAGGAGCCTGCCTCGAGCTGCTAAACGTTTCCTTTCGTTACGGCAGTCCGTATGAAAATAAGGCACTCGACAACGTTTCCCTGACGTTGCCGGGCAAAAAGACAACCGCCATCGTCGGTGCCAGCGGCAGCGGCAAAACAACGCTGCTGAAGCTCCTCCTGGGCATCTATCGGCCAAGCGAGGGCGAAATCCTGCTCGCCGGGAGCACGCTGCCCTCCTTCTCACTCACAGCCTGGCGCAAAGCCTCTGGTGCGGTCCTGCAGGACGGCTGCCTCTTTTCCGACACTATTGCCGCCAACATCGCGCTTGGTCAGGACGCTGCTGACTTCGAGAAAATCCGCATGGCCGCAAAGACGGCGAATATCGATGAATTCATCGACAGTCTGCCGCTGAAATACCTGACGCTTGTAGGCGCCGAAGGCCAGGGGCTGAGCCAGGGCCAGAGACAGCGTCTTCTCATAGCGCGCGCGGTCTTTAGAAATCCCTCCTATCTCTTCTTTGACGAGGCGACCAACGCCCTTGACGCGGATAACGAGGAGCGGATCCTCTCCAACCTCGCAGCCTTTTTCGAGGGAAGAACCGTCGTAATTGTCGCGCACCGATTGAGCACCGTAAAAAATGCCGACGGCATTATCGTCATGGACAAGGGCCGCGTCGCGGAAACGGGAACGCACGAGCAGCTTTTGGCACGAAAGGGACACTATTACCGTCTGGTCAGAAATCAGCTTGACCTTGACGGTGAAAGCAACGAGGGCGGGCGGTGAACAATCACCGCCCGCCCTCGTTTATAAAGAAACCTTATTCCCCTGTACCCTCCCGGAGCCTGAATTCCCAGCCGCAAAACCACTCTGGCGGATGCCCGTCCGGGGGGCAGGCCAGACAACGCGTTGTGATACGCTCGTCGATGGCACTTGCAAAATTGCTGTATTCCTGAAGCCCCGCGCTCTTGCAGGGATAGTCCTCCATGCCTTTGTCCTTGCGTGCGGACTGGACCCGGCAGTCGTTATTGTAAAGGCTGATGCTGTCAGGCCCTTCCACGATTGTCTCCCGATTAATCGCGGCGTACATACGCAGCCGCAGGGCCTGTTTCAACCCGTCAAGCCCGGGTTTGTCGGAAAGTCTTATACGGCGTTTAATCGACCAGGCTTCGAACTGCGCGAACCAGACCCAGCAGGAATCGTTGCAGCGTTTAGCGTCAAGCATGCCCTGGCGCGCTTCCACCTCCTGAAACCATAAGCCGTCCGTAGCCAGCCAGTTGAGGCTGAAAGCCCTGATGAGTTCGCCAAGCCTTTCCGGCGGCAATTCTAAAAAAGCTTCGGGCAAACCGCCTTTAACTTTAAAGTCCAGGGTCTTTCCCAGACGATGCATTTGCAGCGTCAGATTCCTTTCGTAAACCTCGCCCATGATGGCAAGCGCCTTTTCAAAGCCAAACTGGTGCTGCGCTTCCTTAAACCAGAAAACATGATGCACCATCGTCTGATGGAGCATGTCAAGCGCAAGGCGGACAAGCTCCTCCCGGCCTAAACCCGCAGACAGGAACTGCTCCCCCGCGGTTGTTTTGCTGTCCATTGACACCCCTCCCGCAGTAACTGTAAGCCGACGCAAGCGTGCAGCCATAAAAAGAGACGGGCAGACGGCCCGCCTCTACGCAAACAGCATAACGGATCAATCTTTCTCGTACTCCTTGACTGCTTTGCTCTTGTACAAATAGCCGAAAAGCTGGTCTTGAACGACCAATTCGCACTCTATCAATTCCGTTGTTTCGATTTTTTGCTTCTCATCCTCAAAGAAAAATCTTCCGTTTTTTTCGTAGCTCCTTATCATTTTTGCTAACACACCCCTGTCAAAATAGTTTTGATTTTCCTGTCAAACCCAGGCAAGGGCAGTATTGAGGCAACCGTCTAAAAGCAATACCACCCTTTAGAAAACTCTCTCTTTCTGTCCTTGAAACGCTCATGCGCCATAACAAAGCGGAGATTGCTGCCAATACCATCTCCCTCGCGGCAGGCTATGCTGCCGATGATGATAACATCTACTGTTCAACTAACTTTATTATAATCTAAATATTTTGAAATTGCAAACAGATAATCGGAAAATTAACGGATAGCGGTTAAAAAAGAGGCGGGCATATGCCCGCCTCTTTCAAGGCTGTATTAAGTTGCGACTGCCTGCGGTAACCTTAACCAGAAATCAGAAACCGAAGGTAACCGTTGTCCAAAGCATCTTGGCGCCGTCATCATCGGAGGAATAGTCCTTATTGTCGATGTCATAGTAGGCGAGGTTTGCAATCACGTTCTTCGCCACGGTGTAGCCGATACCGAATTCATAACCCTTCAGGCCTTCCTCCGGATAAGCAAAATAATCTTCCAGTTCGCAGATGGAGTCAAGAATTACGGCACCCGACTGGTTGTAGTAGGTCGCGTAAGCGCCCCAGGAGCCGACATCCATAGGATTAGCCCCTTTGTAGGCAACGGTAGCCGCCCAGCCGTCATCGTCATAATCGGAGCTTGGACTCCAATTCAAGGCCTCGCTAATCGTCTTGTCTGCCTTCTGATATTCGCCGTACAGTCTCAGGT
>JAAYIB010000071.1 GCA_012744295.1 Acholeplasmataceae bacterium | reverse complement strand
CTGGATGCGCTTGACCGGGCTGCTTATCCCTATGCACTACTTTGTGGATTTCACTTTTGACGTGCTGCTGAAAGGAAATTCTTTGTACTATGTTTGGCCCAGTATTTTGGGGCTGGTCGTTTTGGGAACGGCTCTTTTCGTATCATCTTCCGTAATATTTTACCGACAATTTTCCAAGTAACAGAAAAAGTCGGAATATTCTTTCGCGGGCAATTTTGGAAAGAGTGGCTAAGAAGTGGTATAATTGTAAAGATAAATTTGACGGAGATGAAATAATGACCCTGAAGCAAGAAGAGCAAAAAGAAAACCAAAAACCCTTTATCAACTGGCGCAGGAACCTTGTCATACTGTGGACCTGCGTTTTTCTGACTTGCGCGAGCTATACCATGGTCGTGCCTTTTTTGCCGCTCTATCTTTTGCAGGAGCTCGGGGTTTCCTCTTCCTCGGTAAACATCTGGGCAGGAATGATTTTCTCAGTGACCTTCTTAGGTTCTGCCATCATGGCTCCCTACTGGGGCGCCATGGCGGACCGCGTCGGGCAGAAGAAAATGGCTCTTCGTGCAGGCTTTGGGCTTTCCTTGTGCTATTTCTTTTCCTCGATGGCGCAAACGCCCGAGCAGCTTTTTGCCGTAAGGGCATTTACCGGTTTCATCAGCGGCTTCGTGCCTGCCTCGATGGCACTTTGTTCCTCCACATTGCCGGCTGAAAGGCTTGGCTGGGGCATGGGTTGGATGCAGGCGGCCGTAGCCAGCGGCGGCGTTATCGGTCCTTTGATCGGCGGCTATGTCAGCGAGTGGTTCAGCATGCGCTTTTCCTTCTATGTGGCATCCGGAGCCCTTTTGCTTGCAACCTGCGCCGTTTTTTATTTCGTGCAGGACATTGTTGATCTGAAGGCAAGGCAGAAAGCCAAAGAAACCAGCATACTCAGCGATCTCAGGCTGGCTGTAGGCAATAAGAAGCTTCTTTACATTATGGGTCTGTTTTTCCTTGTGCAGTCGTGTCTTTTAATTATTCAGCCGCTTTTGACAATTTATGTCAAGGAGCTGATGGGAGGAATGGAGGGCGCCGTCAAGGCGTCAGGCGTGGTTTTTTCCCTGGCCGGCATCGCGGGTATCTTAGCGGCCCCCTTTTGGGGCAGGACCGGACAGAAGGTCGGCTTTGCCCGTACTTTGTTCTTTGTGATGATTTGCGCGGGACTGACTAATTTGTGCCAGGTTTTTGTCAGCGATATTTGGCAGTTCGGGTTTGTCCAGTTCGTGTTCGGACTTTTTCTTGCCGGAGCGGCACCGAACATTAACGCCGGCATAGTAAGAACGACGGACCCGCTTGTCAGGGGGAAGGCCTTTGGGCTCGTAACCTCGGCCCAGCAGTCGGGAGGCGTTGTCGGACCTTTGCTGGGCGGCTTTATGGGTACCTTTCTCGCAACCAGGTACATCTTCGTGTTTACCGGGATTGTCCTGATTTGTGCGGGAACGCATATTTACTGCACAAAGGTCAGAAAGAGTGCAGGCGGCAGCTCCTGGTGAGATGGTTGGCATGACAGGATAGAGATTTGTATTGATTGACAGAAGCCTCGAAGTATTTGATAATTATTATACAAGTTTAAAAAATTTAAAAAATTTAAAAAGCAGGTGAGTAAAAGTGATTAAAGAATTTAATGAAATTTTGCCGGACATTGATAAAAAAGCTTGGGCATCGGAAGATGCAGCTATCATCGGCGCTGTGAAAATGAAGGAATTCAGCAGTGTTTGGCACAATTGCACCGTCAGGGGCGACGTGAATAGGATAGAAATCGGCGAGTATACGAACATACAGGACAACAGCGTTCTGCATGTTGCCGACGATTATGCCTGCGTGGTCGGCGACTTTGTGACAGTCGGACACGGAGCAATCCTTCACGCCTGTACCGTAGAGGATCATTGCCTTATAGGCATGGGCTCGATCGTGCTTGACGGAGCGCTTATCGGCAGGGGCAGTATTGTGGCCGCAGGTGCCGTTGTGACCAAGGGCACGATTGTGCCGCCGAACTCGCTCGTGGCAGGAATTCCGGCAAAAGTCATCAAGACAATGCCCGGAACCCATTTGGCCGACATTCATGCGCAGGCTTTAAAGTATAAGTCGCTGTGGACTGAACGATACAATCTGCTTCCCGATGCCGGCGGCGAAAAGTACGACGGACACAAAATAGTATAAGTCAGTCTTGTCCGGCCTCGAGGCAGAAGGGCAGCCTGACTGATGGATTGAAGGGTGATAATTGTAAATGGCTAAAAAAACCAACAAGTTTCTGCGGGTCAATACGGAAGATGGGTACTTCGGGCTGGGCAGGGGCATTGATTTTCAAAACGTTTTGAACAGGCTGGCAATAATCATAGTGCTTTTAAGTTCCGTGGCGGCTACCATGTGGAAAAGCTTTTCCGGAGCGACTTCCGAAGCAAGCGCTTATTTCGGCCTCAATACGGCCGCGGCCGTCCTGTTTGCCTGGTTGATTGCACAGGAGCTCGATCCTGACCGCAAGCTTGGCGGAGTTATTGCCGCCATTGTGGCGCTTGTCTTCGCTGTTCTTTTGGGTGTGGGCAATGTTATGCCGCTTTTGTGGCTGCTCTTTATTCTGAGGCTTTTAAACAGGACTTCGGGCGCCATACATAAGATTGGTGACAATATACTATTGCTGCTTCTGGCCTTCTGGCTGGGCAGGGAAGGACAATGGCTTTATCCGGTTTTTACTGGCATCGCCTACATTTTGGAAAGCAGATTGCCGCGTGGTTACTTCCGCAGCCTTTACATGGGCGGATTTGCCTTTGCTCTCGTTGCCCTGGCTGAAGTTTCCAGGGAACAGGTAACGATCAGCATCAATAATATATACCTGATGGCGGTTGTTTTTGTTTTGCTTTTGCCTGCGATTTCCATGGCTCTTTACACAGAGTTCAAGGGCGATTACGACAATGTGAGAATTTCGCCGCGCCGCCTTCAGGCGGCACAAGGTTCGTTTATCGTGATAACCTTTGCCGTTGCCTGGTTCCATGGTGATGCCGAGGCGCTTAATATGGCGCCCGCCTGGGCGGGCGCCATTGGCGTCGGGATGTCGCTTTTGGCGGCCGCACTGCAAAATGCGTTTTATAAAAAGAAGATTTAAAAAGGAGCTGTAGGAATGAAGGAAAATAGAAAAATCAGATTTGTAACCAATCTCGGAGAATTTGTTGCGGAAATGTTCGAAGACAAGGCTCCCATAACGACCGGTAATTTCATATCGTTAGCAGAAAAGAAGTTTTATGACGGGATTATCTTTCACCGCGTCATTGAAGGCTTTATGATTCAGGGCGGAGATCCGACCGGAACCGGCATGGGCGGCCCCGGGTACAAGATTGACGATGAATTCGGCGAAGGCCTTAGCCACGATGACGAGGGCTATCTGTCAATGGCTAATGCCGGCCCTAATACCGGCGGCAGCCAATTTTTCATAACTCTGGCGCCAACAATGTGGCTGAACGGCCATCATGCAATTTTTGGCCGCGTTGTAGAAGGAATGGATATTGTTCGTAAAATCGGCGTAGTTAAAACAGATTTCCGCGACCGCCCGGTTGAACAGGTCGTCATGGAAACCGTAGAGGTCGTGAAATAAGTTGCCGGCTTACGTCTACATGCTGCGCTGCGGTGACGGTTCTCTTTATACGGGGTGGACCAACAACCTCGAGCAAAGGCTTGAGGCTCATGCGTCCGGCAAAGGGGCAAAGTACACCAAGGGCAGGCAGCCTCTTGCTCTTGTATATTTTGAGGAGCACCCGGACAAGTCTTGCGCTTTAAAAAGAGAAATGGAAATAAAGCAATTGACGAAAGCGCAGAAAGAGGCTTTGCTGTCTTTGTGTGTGCCTGATTGCCAAAAGTGTAAATAATGTTTTAATCTCTTGTCAAAGAATTAACTGCATGCTATAATGAGTCAGTAGAAAGAAGGCCGACTTGTAGAGAACGCTTTAACGCAAGTTGCAGCGGGGTTTCATGTAGTTCTTTTTTCGGAAATATTTTTTATTTTTAGGAGGCCAAGAAATATGACTGGCAAAGTAAAATGGTTTAACGCAGAAAAAGGTTATGGTTTCATCGAACGTGAAGATGGTGGCGACGTATTCGTACACTTCTCCGCAATCCAATCCGAAGGTTTCAAAACCCTCGAAGAAGGACAATCAGTTGAATTCGACGTTGTCGAAGGCAACCGCGGTGAACAAGCTGCAAACGTTGTTCGTCTGTAAGATATAGCAGGTAAAAGTATTAATTTACTTCTATTTTAGCTTCTTAAGTGAAACATCTGACAGAAAACAAAAACTAAGCCCGTCAGCAGACGGGCTTTTTTTATCGATAAATGCCGAACGTGCGCGTTGGCTCAAGCTTAGGATTTTTTCCGCTGACGCTGCAGGGTTTAATTTGTAGAGAAAAAACGCTATAATGAGCTATTGGGGAGGTGCGCCATGAAAAAAACCATAGCCGTTTTTCTGGCGTCAGTCTTTTTCCTGCTTATACCGCGATTTTCCGTGGCAAACGCAGAAGCCGGAAAGGCTTCGCAGGAGATTATGCACGCTTACCGTGAAGCCCGCCTGATTTCACTTGCGGCCGCGACTTGTGCCGGGACCTATGTGCCGCACGGCGAGGCCCCGGAATACAGTTATCTGGGCGAATACGGCTTTCGCATTCATCCATACAGTGTCGACGACGGCAAACAGCAAGTCAACTTTATGCTTGCCTATAATGACGGCATCGTTGAAGACAAGAAAATCTATGTCCTGGCGTTTCGCGGCAGCGCATCGAAACAGGACTGGGAAGTAAACCTGAAGACGTCCAAGGTTGCCTTCGGCGGTACAAATCCGCAGGAATTCCTGCAAGCGGCTCAGGAAACAGAGGATTCTTCGGTGCCGGCAGTGCACAAGGGTTTTAACGAATATGTAAACGCGGCGCTCAGCCTTCACCTGGACCTTGACGGCAACGGCGAGGCCGACGACCTCTTTGGCACGCTCAAAAAAGACCCCGACGTCGTGCTGCTCCTGACCGGTCACAGCCTGGGCGGAGCCGCGGCAACCTTGTTTGCGCAGCGACTTGTCAGCCTGGGCGTGCCGAAAGAGCAGGTGCCGGTAATCACCTTCGGCGCTCCGGCAATAGGCAATGCTGCCTTTGCCGACTTGTACGGAGACAGGATAGACCTTTTGAGGATTAAAACGAAGTACGACTTCATACCGGGCAGCCTGCAAACAATTTTTGGCGGCTTCAAACAGTTTGGCAGAGAAAAGGTGTTTGATCTTTCCGGGCGCTTTGCAGACTATCAGCACCCTGTTTCCTACTATTTCGATTTTGCGGTCAAAAACTACTATGATGCCCGGGACAAGGCTATCGAAGAAGGTCTGCTCGCAGCGCTGCCAATGGAAAAGGAGACGCACAGGGTGCCGCGCGTGGCTGTGCTTGTCGGCGCCACGCAAAACATTCAGTACCGTCCTTATACTCCGGACATAAAGCGCTTCATACTCGACGAATACCGTTCTTTCCTGCCCAGTTACGTCATCCTTGACAAAAACGCAGACCTTTATTCCTCTGACAAATATGATTTGGTGGAAATCCTAAAGGAGGCGGCGGAAGTCGGTGCCGAATACGTGCTTTTCCTGGAAATCGGCAGCAGACAGTTGGCGCAGGAGGATCGCTGGTACATAGTAATGAATCAGGCCGTTTTCAAGGTTGACGGCAGCCTTGTCACGATTACGAGTCAAGGCAGGCGTGTTACCTACGAACAGGGAGTCATGCAGTGCACAATCAGCAACCTGGAGCAGGCGAGGGAAGAACTCAGGAGAAAATTCCCCTGGATTGAGACAAGAAATTCCAAGGACAAGGTGAACCAATGAAAATTATCGACGCACACATGCATTATTACGAGATTGAAGGCTTTCACACGGCGGCAAAAGCCGCAGGTCATGAGAATACTGCCGGGCATTACAGTGGAATTTGCGCAGAGAATGGAATTGTCTTCTCTGTGGCCATGGGAAACAGCGAAGGAGAAACTTCGCTCTTTGGAGGCAGTACGCCGCGTGTGCCGAATTTAGCAAGAAAGTTTGACTTTGCAAGTTTTAATCAGCCGGCTGACATTGGCTATTGCTGCGGTGTTAAGAGCGATGAGCTTACACCGGCAAATGCGGAGAAAACCGCATCGGAATTCGAACGTTACGTCAAAACGCCCCATTGTGTAGGCATTAAGCTTTACCCGGGCTATCGACACGTTTATGCACATGACCCCGTGCATTATCCCTTGTTTGAGCTGGCCCGTCACTATGACCTGCCGGTCGTCATCCATACCGGGGACACTTCCAATTCCGCAGCCATATTAAAGTATGCGCATCCTCTGACCGTTGACGAGCTTGCGGTTCGCTATTCCGACGTCCGCTTCGTACTTGCGCATTGCGGCAATCCCTGGATTGTCGACGCGGTAGCGGTTGCCGATAAGAACGACAATGTATTCATAGACTTATCGGGCCTGGCTGCGGGCAATTTTGAAACGGAAAGCTTTTATTCCGCTCATCGCGCTTATTATGAGCACATAGCAATGTGGCTCGACTATATGGGGAAATATGAAAAGGTCATGTACGGAAGCGACTGGCCCCTGGTCAATATCCAGAACTATATCGGCCTGATTGGGAAGATAATTCCGAAAGACAAGCACAGGGCTGTTTTTTATGAAAACGCTTTGAAGGTGTTTCCGAAAATCGCTCCGCTGCTTTGAAAGAAAATGAAAGAGGCACGAATACGGTCTTTAGCTTAGACCGTGCCCGTGCCTTTTTTTCGTCCTAAATGATCTTTGTCGTCCAGTCTTCAATATTCATGACGGAAGTAATCCAACCCTCATAAAATTCGGGTTCATGCGAAACAAGGAGGATGCTGCCCTTGAATTCTTTCAGTGCTCGCTGCAATTCTTCCTTGGCGTCTACGTCAAGATGGTTCGTCGGCTCGTCCAGTACCAGCCAGTTTACTTCCCTGAGCATTAATTTGCAGAGCCTGACTTTGGCTGCCTCGCCGCCGGAAAGAACAAAGACCTTGCTGGTGATGTGTTCGTTGGTAAGACCGCAGGCCGCTAGGGCTGCACGGATCTCGTAGTTGGTCATGCCGGGATATTCGGACCAGACGTCCTCGAGTGCTGTTTTGTCGTTTCTGACTCTTTCTTCCTGCTCAAAATAGCCGGGCTCAAGGAAGTCGCCGAGTTCCACCTTGCCTGCAAACGGTGCGATCTGCCCCAGGATTGTTTTGAGCAGCGTCGTCTTTCCTAAACCGTTGACTCCTTTGACTGCAATTTTCTGCCCGCGTTCGAGTGAAAAGGATACGGGCCTTGTCAGAGCCGAATCGTAGCCAAGAACCAAATCCCTGGCCTCGACGATGAAACGGCTGGGGGTTCTTGCCTCGCGGAACCTGAAAGTCGGTTTGAGCTTTTCGCGCGGCTTTTCGATAAGCTCCATTTTTTCAAGTTTTTTTTGTCGGCTTTTGGCACGGCCCGTGGTAGAGATGCGTGCCTTGTTCCTGGCAATGAAGTCCTCTAACTGTGCGACTTCCTGCTGTTGGCGTTCGTAAGCACTGTTTTGCTGAGCCTTGTAAATTGCCGAAAGCTCCAGGAACTTGTCGTAATCGCCGCTGTAACGTGTCAGCGTGCAGTTCTCCAGATGATAGATTACATTGACAACCTTGTTGAGGAAGGAGACGTCGTGGGAGATCAGAATAAAGCTGTGCTCGTAGTTCTGCAGGAACTTGGCCAGCCACTCGATGTGGTTTTCATCAAGATAGTTTGTCGGCTCGTCAAGCAGCAAAATTGAGGAATCCTGCAGCAAAAGCTTGGTCAAAAGCACCTTGCTGCGCTGTCCGCCCGAAAGATCCGCAACGTCCCGGTCAAGGCCTATCTCGCCGAGGCCGAGACCGTTTGCCACTTCCTCGATTTTGGCATCAAGCGAATAAAACCCGCTGTGTTCAAGCTCGGTCTGGATTTCTCCGACGGCTGCCATCAGCTTGTCCAGCTTTTCGGGTGAAGCTTCGGCCATCTGGTTGTATAAATCAAGCATTTGCTGTTCGGCTGCATACATTTCATCGAAGGCTGTGCGCAGAACTTCACGTATCGTCTGGCCCGACACGAGCGAGCTTTGCTGGTCAAGGTAGCCGACTGTTACGCGTCCCGGCCACTCTACCTTGCCCTCATCCGGCATAAGGTGTCCGGTCACGATGTTCAGGAAGGTCGACTTACCCTCGCCGTTGGCGCCGACTAAGCCCACGTGTTCGCCCCGCAGCAGTTTGAAGCTGACATCTTCTAAAATCTCGCGCCCGCCAAAGGAGTGCGATACATTGGTCACATTTAAATAACTCATTTTCAACCTCTTTCAAATAGTAATCTTATAAATTTTAACTTAATAAACAAGATTTTGTCAAAGGTATTCGGTTAAATAAAGGAGATTTCGCTTATGCGTCGAAATTAGCAATCTATAGCCTTGAAAGGGGGTAGATGCAATGATTTATAATGACCTGGCAAAAGTCAATGAGCTGCTGCCATATGTTTCCCTGAGACTTGGCAAGGCTCTGGCGTATCTGAGAGATACAGATTTCACCGACATGCCGAACGGCGAGTCCGAAGTGGAGGGCAGGGACATTTATGCCCGCGTCAACACCTATGAAACGGAGCCGCAGGAACAAAAGAAGCCGGAATCGCATGTCAAGTACATTGACGTACAGTTTATCGTATCAGGCAAAGAAAAAATCGGCTATTGCCCGCTCACCGAAGACTGCAAAGTGGTCGAAGACCACGCAAAGGAGCAGGACCTTCTGTTCTATGAAAAGACGTACGAAGAGAATTTTGTCAAGATGCTTCCCGGCGACATCGCCGTGTTTTTCCCTTGGGAAGCACACCGCCCCGGCTGCAACCATGGCGATACTCCGAATGCTGTCAAAAAGGTCGTTGTCAAGGTCAGGAACGGCGGCTGAGATTTGTAAAAAAGTATTGACAAGATTATGCTGTCCCCGTATAATATCACTTGTGACGTTACCAGTCACTACTATTCCTCGATAGCTCAATCGGTAGAGCACTCGGCTGTTAACCGAGTTGTTGTAGGTTCGAGTCCTACTCGAGGAGCCAATGGCCGGTTGGTCAAGCGGTTAAGACACCGCCCTTTCACGGCGGTATCGGGGGTTCGATTCCCCCACCGGTCACCATAACCGGGCGGTTAGCTCAGCTGGGAGAGCGCCTGCCTTACAAGCAGGAT